>CAXDNE010000033.1:0-36933 GCA_963990595.1 uncultured Methylobacterium sp. | reverse complement strand
CGCAAGCTCGGCACGACCTTGCGCCGCCGCGCCTTTCGGCCCGCCCGCGCCGCCCGCGTCCTGCGCCGGCTGCTCGCGGATCCGACGGTGGCGCAGGCCTGCGCGGCGGCTCGGACCCGGATGAGGGAGCGCCCCGACGCCATCTTGGAAGCCTGCGACCACGTCGAGGCGCTGGCCGCCGCGGATGGGCCGACCGGCGCCGGCGTGCCCCGTGCGGCGGCCGGGCCCCGCCCGGGGATCTGACGCCCGACGGCGCTCGGGCCCGTTCGCCGCGCGCCCGGCTGTCCGGCCCCGGATCGGGGCCGGATCTCCGGAGCGGCACCGGGATGTCAGTGGCCCATCAGCAGGCTGGCCGAGCCGACCACCGTCACGAGCAGGCCGCTCACGAAGGCGCCGATCATCGCGTACGAGAAGGCTTTGAGCTTCTTCCGCCTCCCCGCCGGATCAGCAGCGGTATCCGCCGGCGGTCTGGCCGTACTGCTTCACCGGGCGGGTCTGCTGATTGGCGTTGCCCTCGGCGGCCGAGCTCATCGGGCAGCCCTGGTAGAAGGGCGTATCGTGGACGCCGAGGCCCAGCGTGCCGGTGGTCTCGGGGGCGTAGCGGGCGAAGCCCGTCCAGCGGGCCTCGTTGCCCGCCAGGGCGGACGAGAGGGGTGCGGCGCCAAGGACAAGCGCGGTCAGGGCGACGGCGATACGGTTTTTCATGTGTTGGCTCCAGAGATTACGCAGTAGAGGCCGTTTATTCGGCTCTGCTTTGTCTTGCGTAATCAGAATATAGGGAGCCGACGTCTTTCGCGGCGTGCCTGGCCGCACGCAGCGGGCGGGATTAAAGTTCGCGCGTGGCGCTAGGGCGGAACCGGCGCCTCCGACCGGGGTGCCGCGTCAGGGATCCGGGGCCGGCGCGATCCGCGCGAGCCCGGCCGCGCGCTCAGAATGGGGCGGGACGCGACGGCGTCGGGCCGGCCGCCGCGTCGGATACGGATGCGCCGCCGCGTCGCGCGGGCGCTCAGTCGAGCTGAATGATCTGCCCGTCGCGGATTGTCACCCGCCGGTCCATTCGGCCGGCGAGGTCGAGATTGTGGGTCGCGACCAGGGCGGCGAGTCCGGAGGCCCGCACCAGGGCGAGGAGCACCGAGAAGACGTGACCCGCCGTACCCGGGTCGAGGTTGCCGGTGGGCTCGTCGGCGAGCAGCAGCCGAGGCCCGTTGGCCACCGCGCGGGCGATGGCGACGCGCTGCTGCTCGCCCCCCGACAATTCGGCCGGGCGGTGCGGCAGGCGCTCCTTGAGGCCGAGGAAGCTCAGGAGCTCGGTGGCGCGGCTCTTGGCCTCCGGGCGCTTCAGGCCGCGGATGAGCTGCGGCATCACGACGTTCTCGAGGGCGGAGAATTCCGGCAGCAGGTGGTGGAACTGGTAGACGAAGCCCATCTCCTCGCGCCGCAGGCGGGTGCGCTCGGCATCCGGCATCGCCGCGGTGGGCTGGCCACCGATATAGATCTCGCCGCCGTCCGGCCGCTCCAGAAGGCCCGCAAGGTGCAGCAGCGTCGACTTGCCGGCGCCCGACGGCGCCACCAGCGCCACCAACTCGCCCGGCCAGATCGCGAGGTCGGCCCCGCGCAGGATCTCCAGGGCGCCCTCGGCCTGGGGATAGCGCCGCTCGACGCGGGAAAAGAACAGGGCCGGCACCGGCTGGTCGCCGGCTCTCTGGCTCGAATCGCTCATGGAATGCGGCCCGTCAGCCGTAGCGGAGGGCCTGCACCGGATCGAGCCGGGCGGCGCGCCAGGAGGGATAGAGCGTCGCCGCGAGCGACAGCAGCAGCGAGGTGATCACCACGGCGGTGATCTCCTTCGGATTCATCTGGGCCGGGATCTCGGCGAGGAAGCGCACGGTCGGATCCCAGGCGCCCGGAAACAGCACGTGCTGGATCGGCTTGATGTTGAGCGTGATCAGGATGCCGAGCGCCAGCCCGCTGAGCGTCCCGACGACGCCGATCAGCGCGCCGTTGATCAGGAAGACCCGCATGATCGTGCCCGGCGTCGCCCCCATGGTGCGCAGGATCGCGATGTCGCTGGACTTGTCGCGCACCAGCAGGATCAGGCCGGAGACGATGTTGAGCGTCGCCACCACCACGATCAGGCTGAGGATCAGGAACATCACGTTGCGCTCGACCTCCAGCGCCCCGAAGAAGGTCCGGTTGCGCTGGCGCCAGTCGGTGAGCAGGATCGGGCGCTCGGCCGCCATCTCCAGCGGCTCGCGCATGTCGCCGACATGGTCGGGGTCGTCGACATAGACCTCGATCATGCTGACGTCGCCGTCCTTGTTGAAGAAGGCCTGCGCCTCGGCGAGCGGCATGAACACGAAGGTCTGGTCGAACTCGGTCATGCCGACCTCGAAGACCGCCTTGACATTGTAGCTCTTGGTGCGCGGCGCCGTCCCGAAGGGCGTCGACGAGCCCTTGGGCGTCACCAGCGTGATCGTGTCGCCGGCCTGCAGCCCCAGCGTGTCGGCCAGCCGCCGGCCAATCAGCACGCCGGTGCCGTCGTCGAAGCCCTCCAGGGTGCCGCCGCGGATCGAGGTGGACACGGCCGCCAGCGCGTCGAGGTCGGCGGCCCGCACGCCGCGGATGACGACGCCCGAGCCGCCGTACTGCGACGACGCGAAGGCCTGCCCCTCCACCAGCGGCACCGCCGCGCGCACGCCGGCCACCTTCGACAGACGGTCCGAGAGGTCGGCCCAGTCGTTGAACGGGCGGTCGATGGGCGTGGCGAAGAGATGGCCGTTGATGCCGACGATCTTCGACAGCAGCTCCGCCCGGAAGCCGTTCATCACCGAGAGCACGATGATCAGGGTGGCGACGCCGAGCGCGATGCCCAGCACCGAGAAGAACGCCACCACCGAGACGCCGCCGCCCCGGCGGCGGGCGCGCAGGTAGCGGCCCGCGAGGATCCACTCGAACGGCGCGAAGGGCGGGGTACCCTCGCGGAGCGAGGCCGCGAACCCCTTCACCCGATCGATCGCCGCTGAGGCCGCCATGGTGAGGTCTCAGACGCGCCGGATGCGTGCCAGAAGGTCGACGGTGGCGAGGCTCTCGCGCTCGCCCCCGGCGCGCCGCTTCAGCTCGACCTTGCCCTCGGCCAGCCCCTTCGGCCCGACGATCACCTGCCAGGGCAGGCCGATCAGGTCGGCGGTGGCGAATTTGGCGCCGGGACGCTCGTCGCGGTCGTCGTAGAGCACCGACAGGCTGGCGGTCTCCAGGTCGGACTGGATCTGCGCGCAGGCGGCGTCGGTGGCGGCATCCCCGACCTTGAGGTTGATCAGCGCCACGTCGAAGGGCGCCACGGAATCCGGCCAGATGATCCCGGCCTCGTCGTGGCTGGCCTCGACGATCGCGGCCACCAGCCGGCTCGGGCCGATGCCGTAGGAGCCCATATGGACCGGCCGCTCGATCCCGTCCGGCCCGGCGACCTTGGCGCCCATCGGCTCGGAATATTTCGTGCCGAAATAGAAGATGTGCCCGACCTCGATGCCGCGGGCCGCGAGGCGGCTCTCCTCCGGCACCTCCGCGAAGGCCTCCGGCTCGTGCATCTCCTCGGTGGCCGCGTAGTGCGAGGTCCAGGCATCGACGATGCCCTGGAGGGCGGCGACGTCGTCGAAGTCGACGGTCGCGGGCGGGATCGCGAAGTCGAGATAGGCCTTGTCGCAGAAGACCTCGCTCTCGCCGGTCTTGGCGAGGATGATGAACTCGTGGGACAGGTCGCCGCCGATCGGGCCGGTATCGGCGCGCATCGGGATCGCCTTGAGGCCGAGGCCCGCGAAGGTGCGCAGATACGCCACGAACATGCGGTTGTAGGCGTGCCGGGCGCCGGCTTGGTCGAAGTCGAACGAGTAGGCGTCCTTCATCAGGAACTCGCGGGAGCGCATCGTCCCGAAGCGCGGCCGCACCTCGTCGCGGAACTTCCACGAGATCTGGTAGAGGTTCTTCGGCAGGTCCTTGTAGGAGCGCACGCTCGCCCGGAAGATCTCCGTGACCATCTCCTCGGCGGTGGGGCCGTAGAGCATCTCGCGGTCGTGCCGGTCCTTCAGGCGCAGCATCTCCTTGCCGTAGGCGTCGTAGCGGCCGGATTCCCGCCACAGCTCGGCGGATTGCACCGTCGGCATCAGGATCTCGATGGCGCCGGAGCGGTCCTGCTCCCGGCGGATCACCGCGCAGACGCGGTCCAGAACCCGCAGGCCGAGCGGCAGCCAGGCATAGATGCCGGCGGCCTCCTGGCGGATCAGGCCGGCGCGCAGCATCAGCCGGTGCGAGACGATCTCGGCTTCCTTGGGCGTCTCGCGCAAGGTCGGCATGAAGTAGCGGGAGAGACGCATGTCTGCAGGATCTTAGGACTGGAACTGGCCGGGAGGAGCCGCGGCGCGCGGGCACACAACACGCCGGAGACGCAAATTACAAGCACTGCGCGACCACGGCGGGGCGTAATCGCGGCGAACCCGAGGCGCAGGACCCGCGCCGGCCGGATCCTGCCCAGGACGAAAGCGGTCTGCACATTTGCCGGCAAGAAAGCGCAGTTTTTTCTCGCAGACCCGGTGACAACACGAATTGTTGTTCCTATAAGCGTGCCGCGATGTTTGCGACGCCCGGCAAGAGGTGGCGCAAGGTCCGAGTCTCGGGAGGAAAAGCGACCGCCCCGCAGTCAATGCGTGGGATATTAAAGGTCGAGCCACTGAAGCTTGAAAAGCAAGGCCTCGGGCCTTGCTTTTTTTATTCTGGGTTTCGGCTGCCGCCGCCCCACCCAATTGCCAGGCTCCAGACAACAGACGCGGCGCGGCGAGAACAGCCGCGCGGGCGGTCTGCTGTGAAGAGCGGTGAAAGCGCGGAGAACCCGCGGCTGTGTCTAGCTCTCGACATTGACGGGCCAAGCCATTAACCCGGCAAGCGTTTTGGCAGCGCATGGTCGGCCGCAGAATGTCTCACGCGAGCCCGTCATGCACTTTCGAATTCGCCAGGGCGGCAAAGGCTGGTCCTGGGTCCTGCTCAACGACGCCGACGAGACGATCGCCGAGTCGGATCAGACCTTCCCCTCGGCCACGCAGGCCTCGGCGGCCGCCCGTGCCTTCGCCCATCTGGTGGCCCGGGCGGGCAAGTCGCTGACGGTGACGCCCTCCGGCTCGCTCCTCTGAGCCTGCCGGACTCTACAGACCCGTCAGCGGGAACACGGCCAGCGCGATCAGGAAGGCGGCCCCCGCCACCAGCGTCGTCCAGATCGCCTTCTCGCGCAGCCGCGGCGCCGCGGGCGCGCCCGGATCCTGGCCCGGCACGACATGGGTCGGCCGCGTCTCGGGCTGGTTGCGCAGGGGCAGGACGGCGAAGAGCAGCGTCCACCAGACCACGAAGTAGAGGGCGATGGCGCCGCCCACCGTCAGATTGAACAGGCCCACGCCCGCCGCCACGAAGGCGGCGACCAGCACCGTGATGGCGGCGAGCGTGACCGGCGTCGACCGGGCCAGCGTGTTCATCATGCGGCTCACACCTGCTCCAGCTCGACCAGGGTGCCCAGGAAGTCCTTCGGGTGCAGGAACAGGACCGGCTTGCCGTGGGCGCCGATCCGCGGCTCGCCGGTGCCGAGCACGCGGGCGCCCTGCGCCTTGAGCTTGTCGCGGGCGGCCAGGATGTCGTCCACCTCGTAGCAGACATGGTGGATGCCGCCGCCCGGATTCCGGGCCACGAAAGCCTCGATCGGCGAGCCCTCGCCCAGGGGAGACATCAGCTCGATCTTGCTGTTGGGCAGCTCCACGAACACGACCGTGACGCCGTGCTCGGGCTGCGGCAGGGGGGGCGTGATCGTGGCGCCCAGCGTGTCGCGGTAGACCGCGCAGGCCGCGTCGAGATCCTGCACGGCGATGGCCACGTGATTGAGACGCCCGATCATGTTCCGGTCCCTCCCCGTTCGCGTACCGATCGGCGGGTTGTGCTCCTCCCCTCCGCCGACCTGATCCTGAGGTGCCCGGAGCGCAGGCGAGGCCTCGACGGAGACTTCCAGGGACCGCGGCGCGCCCTGAAAGGATCCGTCGAGGTCCGCTGACGCGGGCACCTCAGGACGACGGCGTCGGCTTGGACCTGCCGCGAGACGTTCGTCCGTTCTCGTACCTCAAACCTCGACCACCTGCACGTGGCAGGCGGGCTTCTTGCCCCAGACCTCGTTGACGGCGGTGCGCACGGCCCGGTCGACCGCCTTCTCGACGCCCTCCGAGTCCTTCAGCTTGCCCCGCGACATCCCCGACAGGGTCCGCGACACGGCATCGACCACCGTCTCGATCAGCGGCTCGCCGGACCGGCCGCGGTTCGGCAGGCCGATAATGTCCACCGCCGGCTCGCCCAGCACCACGCCGTCCTCGTCGATGGCGATGGCCACCGAGACGAGGCCCGCCTGCATGAGCTTGCGCCGCTCGGGGATCGCCCGGTCCTTCTCATCGATCAGGACGTCCCCGTCCTTGAACAGGCGGCCGGACTTCACGTGGTCGATCACCTCGGGCTTGCCGGGGCTCAGGCGCACGAGGCTGCCGTTGCGGGCCTTGACCACGTTCTGCACGCCCTGGGCGCGGGCGAAGCGGGCGTGCTCGTCGAGGTGCAGGGCCTCGCCATGCACCGGGATGGCGGTGCCCGGCCGGGTCCACCGGTACATCTCGACCATCTCGTCCCGGCGCGGGTGGCCGGAGACGTGGACGAGCTCGGTCCGGTCGGTGATCACCTCGACGCCCTGCTCGATCAGGTCGTTGATGATCGACCCGACATCGCGCTCGTTGCCGGGGATGGCCCGCGAGGAGAAGATCACCTGATCGCCCGCGGTCAGGCTGATATCCGGGTGGTCGCGGCGGGAGACCCGGGCGAGCGCCGCCCGGGGCTCGCCCTGCGAGCCGGTGAGCAGGGCCACGACCCGCTCGCGCGGCAGGCTCTTCCACGAATCCGAGCGGCGGAACTCGGGCAGCCCGTCGAGGTAGCCGCACTCGCGGGCGACGTCGATCACCCGGTCCATGGCCCGGCCGACCGCGACGATCTCGCGGCCGCAGGCCACGGCGGCCTCGGCCACCGCGCGGATGCGGGCGACGTTCGACGCGAAGGTGGTCACCGCGACCCGATGCGGCGCCTCCGCGATCAGCCGCTTCAGCGTCGCCGCGACCTCGTGCTCGCTCGGGGAGAAGCCGTCGCGCACCACGTTGGTGGAATCGCAGACGAGCGCCAGGATGCCCTCGTCGCCGAGCGCCGTGAACGCCTCCGGCGAGGTGACCTCGCCGGCCACCGGCGTCGGATCGATCTTCCAGTCGCCGGTATGGACCACGAGGCCCGCCGCCGTGCGGATCGCGATGGCGTTCGACTCGGGGATGGAGTGCGAGACCGGCACGTATTCCAGCTCGAACGGGCCGACGGTCACGCGCCGGCCGGGCTTGACCTCCCGCAGGTCGACCTTCGGCGCGCCGGGATCGGAGAGGCGGCGGGTCTCCAGCAGGTTCTTGGCGAAGCGCGTGGCGTAGACCGGCACCTTGAGGCGGGGCCACAGCTCCGAGATCGCCCCGATATGGTCCTCGTGCGCGTGGGTGATGAAGATCCCCAGCAGGTCCTTGCGCTTCTCCTCGATGAAGGTGAGGTCCGGGTACATCAGGTCGATGCCGGGCATCTTCTCCTCGCCGGCGAAGCCCATGCCGCAATCGACCATGATCCACTTCCGGCCCTTCTCCGGGCCGAAGCCGTAGAGCGCCGCATTCATCCCGATCTCGCCCACGCCGCCGAGCGGCAGGAAGACCAGCTCCTCCTGTCCTGTTGCCATCTGTCGTCGTCCAAACTCAGGCCGCCGTCGCGGCCGATCCGAAATGCACCTCGCCCGCCGTCACGGTATGCCGGTTCCCATCGGGGGCGAGGATCACGAGCCGCCCCCCCTCGTCGATCGTCTCGAACACGCCCGCGAGGATGTGCCCGCCGCTGTGCACCGCGATCTCCGATCCGAGACCCGCGGCCCGCGCGAGCCAGGCTGCGCGCAGGTCAGCGAAATTCCGTCCCCGGTCCCAGGTGCGCGCCCGCGCGGCCATCCGGTCCGAGAGATGCTCCAGTAGCGCCTCGGCGTCCCCCGCGTAACCCGCCGCCGCCAAGCTCGCGGCGCGGACGCCCTCCGGGGCCGCCGCCACGTTGACGCCGAAGCCGACCACCACCGCCCGGCGGCCGCCCGGCAGCGTCTCGGCCTCCAGGAGCAGGCCCGCGAGCTTCGCGCCGCCGAGCAGCACGTCGTTGGGCCATTTGAGCCTGAGAGATCGGGTGTCGTCCGCGGAACCGGTATCCGGCAGGGTGCCGCAGGCTGCGGCCAGTGCCTCGATCAGGGCGAGGCCCGCCACGAAGCCGAGTTCCGCGAGGTGATCCGGCGCCACCCCGGCGACCGGCCAGATCACGCTCGCCGCGAGGTTGCCGGGCAGGGACGCCCAGGCCTTGCCGCGCCGGCCCCGTCCCGCCTCCTGGCGGTGCGCCACCACCCAGAGCGGGCCGGTCTCGCCCGCCCGCGCCTGCGCCATCGCCTCCGTGTTGGTGGAGCCGAGGGTGTCGTGGACGTGCAGGCGGTGGCCCTGGCTGCGCGCCGCGGGCCCGAGTCGGTAGGGCAAGGCCGGCCTAGAAGAGAGCCCGGGCGGCCCGGCCCGCGGCGCCGACCAGCGGCCCCGGCATCAGGAAGAACAGGACCACCACGACGCTCGACAGGGCCAGAACCACGCGCAGGCCCGGGGCCATCGCCTCGTAGGGCTCCTTCGGCTCGTCGAAATACATGATCCGCACGACGCGCAGGTAGTAGTAGGCGCCGACCACGCTGGTCACCACGCCGATTACCGCGAGCGTCACGAGACCCGCCTTGATGGCGGCGGCGAAGACGTAGAACTTCGCGAAGAACCCGGCGAGCGGCGGGATGCCGGCCAGCGAGAACATCATCGCGGCGAGGCAGAAGGCGAGCCACGGATGGGTCCGCGACAGGCCCGCGAGATCCTCGATCTTCTCGAACATCACGTCCCGGCGCCGGAGCGACAGGATGATCGCGAAGGAGCCCAGGGTCATCGCGAGATAGATGATCATGTAGGTGACGAGACCGCTGATCCCCTCCTCGGAGCCGCAGGCGAGCCCGATCAGCGCGTAGCCGATATTGGCGATCGACGAGTAGGCCATCAGGCGCTTGATCGAGCTCTGGCCGATGGCCGCGAAGGAGCCGAGCGCCATCGACACCACCGAGACGAAGATGAAGATCTGCTGCCAGATCGCCGTCACGTCGGGCATCGCGCCGATGAAGACCCGCACGGTCATCGCCACCGCGGCCATCTTGGGTGCCGAGGCGAAGAAGGCCGTCACCGGCGTGGGCGAGCCCTCGTAGACGTCGGGCGTCCACATATGGAACGGCACCGCCGCCATCTTGAAGCACACGCCCGCGGCCAGGAACACGATGCCGAGCACGATGCCCAGGCCCGCATTCTCGTTCAGCGCCGAGACGATGCCGGGGAACGAGACCGTGCCGGTGAAGCCGTAGACCAGCGAGGCGCCGTAGAGCAGCATGCCGGACGAGAGCGCGCCCAGGACGAAGTACTTGAGCCCGGCCTCGGTGGACTTGACGTCGTCCCGGTGGAAGGCCGCGATCACGTAGGCGGCGAGCGACTGCAGTTCGAGGCCGAGATAGAGCGCGATCAGGTCGTTAGCCGAGACCATCACCATCATGCCGATGGTGCAGAGCACGATCAGGACGGGGAACTCGAACCGGTTGATGCGCTCGCGCTTGAAGTAGTCATGCGCCAGCAGGATCGTCGCCGCGGAGCCGAGCAGCACCAGCGACTTCATCACCTTGGAGAAGGCGTCCGAGACGAAGGCCCCCGACAGGGTGGTCACCCGGCCGTGGACCGGCTGCGACACCACCACGAACAGGGCGACGAGCAGGAGCGCGAGGGCGCCGATGCTCACGGCCTCGGTCGAGCGGTCGCCGCGCCAGGCGCCGTAGAGGATCAGGACCATGACCCCGATGCCGAGGATCAGCTCGGGCAGGAGCGGGGCCAGCGAGGGCAGGACGGAGTGGACGGTGGGCATCGGTTCCGCCTCAGCGCGGGATCGGCAGCGCGGCGGCGGCCGTCTGGGTGTTCGAGAGGGCGGCCTTCATGCTCGCCATCAGCGCGTCGGTCGAGGGCGCGAACACGTCGAGCACGGGGGCCGGATGCACGCCGTAGTAGATCGTCAGGGCCACCAGCGGCGCCAGGATGATCTTCTCGCGCAGATCCAGATCCAGGATCCCCTGGAGGTTCGGCTTCTCCAGCTTGCCGTAGATCACCCGGGCGTAGAGCCACAGGGCGTAGGCGGCCGACAGGATGATGCCGAAGGTCGAGAAGAAGGCCACGTTCGGGTTCGCCTTGAAGGCGCCGAGCATCGACAGGAACTCGCCCACGAAGCCGGAGGTGCCGGGCAGGCCGACATTGGCCATGGTGAAGACCATCATGGCCACCGCGTAGAGCGGCATCCGCTTCACGAGGCCGCCATAGGCGGCGATCTCGCGGGTGTGCATCCGGTCGTAGACGACGCCGACGCAGAGGAAGAGCGCCCCCGACACGATGCCGTGGGAGATCATCAGGAACAGCGCGCCCTGGATGCCCTGCTCGTTCAGCGTGAACAGGCCGAGCGTCACGAAGCCCATATGGGCCACCGACGAGTAGGCGATCAGCTTCTTGATGTCGGTCTGCATCATCGCGGTGAGCGAGGTGAAGATGATCGCGATCACCGAGAGGGCGAAGACCAGCGGGGCGAAGTCCTGGCTCGCCACCGGCAGCATCGGCAGCGAGATCCGGATGAAGCCGTAGCCGCCCATCTTCAGGAGGATGCCCGCCAGGATCACCGAGCCGGCGGTGGGCGCCTCGACGTGGGCGTCGGGCAGCCAGGTATGGACTGGCCACATCGGCATCTTCACCGCGAAGGAGGCGAAGAAGGCCAGCCACAGCCAGGTCTGCATCTGCACCGGGAAGCGGTACTGCAGCAGGGTCGGGATGTCGGTGGTGCCGGCCTGCCAGTACATCGCCATGACGGCGAGCAGCATCAGCACCGAGCCGAGCAGGGTGTAGAGGAAGAACTTGAAGCTGGCGTAGACCCGGCGCGCGCCGCCCCAGATACCGATGATCAGGAACATCGGGATCAGGCCGGCCTCGAAGAACAGGTAGAACAGCAGCAGATCGAGGGAGGCGAACACGCCGATCATCGTCGTCTCGAGGACGAGGAAGGCGACGAAGTACTCCTTCACCCGGAAGTGGATCGAGTGCCACGAGGCGCCGATGCAGAACGGCATCAGGAAGGTGGTCAGCAGGACGAGCGGCATCGAGAAGCCGTCGACGCCGAGCTTGAACCGGATCGTCTCGGTGAGCCACGCGTGACTCTCCACCAGCTGGAAGCTCGACGAGGCCGCGTCGTAGCGGCTCCAGGCGACCAGCGAGAGCAGGAAGGTGACGATCGTGGTGGCGAGCGCGGCCCAGCGGCTGTTGCGCGCGACCGATTCCTCGTCGCCGTTCAGCGTCAGGATGAAGGCCGCGCCGCAGAGCGGCACGATCAGCAGGCCGGAGAGGATGCCGAGGCCGAGCATGTCAGTGAGCACCCTTGGGCAGGCCGGACATCAGGTACCAGCTGATCAGGCCGGCGACGCCGATGAGCATGACGAAGGCGTAATGGTAGACGTAGCCGGTCTGGAGGCGGACGACCCCGCGGGTCACGTCCACGACGCGCGCCGCGATGCCGTTCGGCCCGAGGCCGTCGATGATCCGTCCGTCGCCCTGCTTCCAGAGGAACAGGCCGAAATCCTTGGCCGGGCGGACGAAGATCCGGTCGTAGATCTCGTCGAAGTACCACTTGTTGAGCAGGAACCGGTACAGCGACGGCTGCTGCGCGGCGAGTTCGCCCGGCAGTTCCGGCCGGCGGATATACATCCAGTAGGCCAGCACGAAGCCGAGGATCAGCATGATCAGCGGCGAGTAGGAGACCAGCGCCGGGACCTCGTGGATCTCGTGCATGATGTGGTTGTTCGGCCCGTGCGCCAGGGCGTGGCCCCAGAACGCGTCCATGCCCTCGCCGATGAACCGGTTGTGGAAGATGATCCCGGCGAACAGCGCGCCGAAGGCGAGGATCGCCAGCGGGATCGTCATCACCAGCGGGCTCTCGTGGGGCGTGTGGTCGCCGTGGTGGCCATGCCCGTGATGGTCGTCGGCGACGAGGTCGCTCCTGTAGGCCGGCTCGATGTCGTGACCCTTGTCGTCGTGGGCCACGCCCTCGGTGTGGCCGGGCGCACCGTCGGCCTCGTGCGCCATGGCGGAATGCGCCACCGCGGGGGCGTCGTCGTGGTCGTGCGCCGCGTGATCGTGGGACCCGTGGGCCCCCCAGCGGGCCGGACCCTCGAAGGTCATGAAGAACAGGCGCCAGGAGTAGAACGAGGTGAAGAACGCCGCCACCACGACGCACAGGAAGGCGAGCGTGTGGCCCGGGCGGGTCGACGCGTAGGCCGCCTCGATGATCGCGTCCTTCGAGTAGTAGCCGGCCGTGTAGGGGAAGCCGATCAGCGCGAGGGAGCCGATCGCCATCATGGCGCTGGTGTAGGGGATGTAGCGGCGCAGGCCGCCCATGTTCCGCATGTCCTGCTCGTGGTGCATCGCGTGGATGACCGAGCCGGCCCCGAGGAACAGCAGCGCCTTGAAGAAGGCGTGGGTGAACAGGTGGAACACGCCGGCCGAGTAGGCGCCGACGCCGAGCGCCACGAACATGTAGCCGAGCTGCGAGCAGGTCGAGTACGCGATCACCCGCTTGATGTCGTTCTGCACGAGACCGACCGTGGCGGCGAAGAAGGCCGTGATGCCGCCGATCACCGTCACGACGATCAGCGCGTTCGGCGCCTCCTCGAAGAGCGGCGACAGGCGCGCGACCATGAACACGCCGGCGGTCACCATGGTGGCGGCGTGGATCAGCGCCGAGACCGGGGTCGGGCCCTCCATGGCGTCCGGCAGCCAGGTGTGCAGCAGGAACTGCGCCGACTTGCCCATGGCGCCCATGAACAGCAGCAGGCAGGCAAGGGTCAGGGCGTTCCAGTCGTAGCCGAGGAAGTGGAAGGAGAGCGTCTTGATCGCGTCGACCTTGCCGAAGATCGCGTCGAACGCCACCGAGCCGGTGAGCACGAAGACCAGGAAGATGCCGAGCGAGAAGCCGAAATCGCCGACGCGGTTGACGATGAACGCCTTCATGGCGGCGGCGTTGGCCGAGGGCTTCTCGTACCAGAAGCCGATCAGCAGGTAGGAGGCGAGGCCCACGCCCTCCCAGCCGAAGAACATCTGCACGAGGTTGTCGGCCGTCACCAGCATCAGCATGGCGAAGGTGAACAGCGACAGGTAGGCGAAGAAGCGCGGCCGGTGCGGATCCTCCTCCATGTAGCCCACGGAGTAGAGGTGCACGAGGGTCGAGACCGTGGTCACCACCACCAGCATCACCCGGGTCAGGGTGTCGACCTTGAAGGCCCAGTCGACCTGGAGGTCGCCGGCCGAGAACCACGAGGCCACCTGCACGCGCTCGGCGTGGCCGCCGTCGAGGAACACGCCCCAGGCGATCAGCGCCGTGAAGGCGAGGAACGACGTGGTGATGTACTCGCACGCCCGCGCCCCGATGTACCGGCCGAACAGGCCGGCGATCAGGAAGCCGATGAGCGGGAAGAAGACGATCGCGTGATACATCGCTCTCTTGCAGTCCGTCCTCCGGGCCGGCCGCGAAGCGGCGGCGTCCGGATGTGAATCGGGGCGCGCGGGATAAGGAGGCCCTAGCCCTTCATCATGCTCACGTCCTCCACCGCGATGGAGCCGCGGTTGCGGAAGAACACCACCAGGATGGCGAGGCCGATCGCCGACTCGGCGGCCGCGACCGTCAGCACGAACAGGGCGAAGACCTGGCCGGTGATGTCGTTCAGCTGCGTCGAGAAGGCGACGAGGTTGATGTTGACCGAGAGCAGAATCAGCTCGACCGACATCAGGATGACGATGATGTTCTTGCGGTTGATGAAGATGCCGAGCACGCCGAGCGTGAACAGGATCGCCGCGACGGTGAGGTAGTGGCTCAGGCCGATCATCGTTCGAATCTCCCGGCGGTCATCAGACCTCGACACCCTGGCGCGACGGGACCTTGCGGGTCTCCACCGCCATCGCCTGGGTGCGGGCGTTCTGGACCGCGATGTTCTGGCGCTTGACGCCCGGCCGGTCGCGGAGCGTGAGCACGATCGCGCCGATCATGGCGACCAGCAGGATCAGGCCGGCGAGCTGAAAGAAGTAGGCGTAGTCCGTGTAGATCACCCGGCCCAGCGCCTGCGCGTTGGTGAGGTTCTCGGCCGCCGCCACGTTGCCGAGCGGCGCCTGGACGAGGCCCGGATCGATGCTCCACGAGCCCACCACCAGCAGCAGCTCGACGAGGAAGATCGCCCCGATCAGGCCGCCGATCGGCAGGTATTGCTGGAAGCCCTGGCGCAGCTCGGCGAAGTCCACGTCGAGCATCATCACCACGAACAGGAACAGGACCGCTACCGCGCCCACGTAGACGACCACCAGGATCATCGCGAGGAACTCGGCGCCCATCAGGACGAACAGTCCGGCGGCGTTCACGAAGGCGAGGATCAGGAACAGCACCGAGGCCACGGGATTGCGCGAGGCGATCACCATGAAGCCTGACGCGACCGTGATGCTCGCGAACAGATAGAAAAAGGCGGCTGCTGCGGTCATGCGCTGGTCGGGATCGGCCGCCGGAGCGGCCCCTTCTGCCGTGCGTGAAGACGGTCCGCAGCGGGCGGGCCGTCTATAGAACCCGGTCGGCGGAGGCACAACAGCGCCCCCGGCATGGCTCTAGAGCATCGCACCGGAAACCGAAACCGGTACGATGCGCTAGAACGTTGATTTTGCATCATGATCTTCCGGAAGCCGGTGACCGCCTTCCGGGATGATGCGTTAGCGATACGGTGCGTCCATCGCGATGTTGCGGGCGATCTCGCGCTCCCAGCGGTCGCCGTTCAGCAGGAGCTTCTGCTTGTCGTACAGAAGCTCCTCCCGGGTCTCGACCGAGAACTCGAAATTCGGGCCCTCGACGATGGCGTCCACCGGGCAGGCCTCCTGGCACATGCCGCAATAGATGCACTTCACCATGTCGATGTCGTAGCGCGTCGTGCGGCGGGTGCCGTCGTTGCGGCGCGGACCCGCCTCGATGGTGATGGCCTGCGCGGGGCAGATCGCCTCGCAGAGCTTGCAGGCGATGCAGCGCTCCTCGCCGTTGGGATAGCGGCGCAGGGCGTGCTCACCCCGGAAGCGCGGGCCGCGATGGCCCATCTCGAAGGGGTAGTTGATCGTGGCCTTCGGCTTGAAGAAGTAGCGCATGCCGAGGATCATCCCCGACACGAACTCCTTCAGGAGAAGGCTCTTGGCGACCTGATCGAGCTTCATGCCCGGATCTCCGATTCGGCAGGTGGGCTCAGGCGCCCGGCGCGAGGCCGGTCAGCTTGAGCACGAAGGCGACGACGACGACCGAGATCAGCGAGATCGGCAGGAAGACCTTCCAGCCGAGGCGCATGAGCTGATCGTAGCGGTAGCGGGGCACGATGGATTTCACCATCGCGAACAGGAAGAACAGGAAGCTCGCCTTCAGCACGAACCAGATCACGCCGGGCACCCAGGTGAAGGGCGCGAACGGGATCGGCGAGAGCCAGCCGCCCATGAACAGGACCGTGCCCAGCGCGCACATGCTCATGATGGCGACGTACTCGCCCAGCATGAACAGCAGGTACGGGGTCGAGGAATATTCGACCATGTAGCCGGCCACGAGCTCCGATTCGGCCTCCGGCAGGTCGAAGGGCGGGCGGTTGGTCTCGGCCAGCGCCGAGACGAAGAACACCACGAACATCGGGAACAGCCACAGCCAGTACCAGCCGAAGAGGCCGAGGCTGGTATCCTGCGCCATGACGATGCGCGACAGGTTGAGCGAGCCGGCGCAGAGCAGCACGCAGATGATCACGAAGCCGAGCGAGACCTCGTAGGAGATCATCTGCGCCGCCGAGCGGAGCGCGCCCAGGAACGCGTATTTCGAGTTCGACGCCCATCCGCCCATGATGACGCCGTACACGCCGAGCGACGAGATCGCGAAGATGTAGGTGATGCCGACGTTGATGTCGGCGATCGCCCAGCCGTCGGCGAGCGGGATCACCGCCCAGCTCGACAGGGCGAGCATCGCGAAGACCAGCGGCGCCAGCAGGTAGATCGCTTTGTTGGCGCCCGCCGGAATGACCGGCTCCTTGATCACGAACTTGATCAGGTCGGCGAAGGACTGGAACAGGCCGAAGGGCCCGACCACGTTCGGGCCGCGCCGGAGCTGCACCGCCGCCCAGATCTTCCGGTCGGCGAGGAGCGCGTAGGCGATGAAGACGAGCAGTGCCGAGAGCAGCACGAAGCTCTTCAGCACGATCAGGAGCACGGTCCCGAGGATTTCGAGCGGCGTCATCGGTCTTGGCTCCTACTCGGCCGCCGCCAGGGGCCGCGCCTCGGCGGCGCGCTCCCGGGCAAGGCGCGAGCACTCGGCGAGGATGCGCGAGGCGCGGGCGATCGGGTTGGTGAGGTAGAAGTCGGTCACGGGCGAGGCGAAGGCCGGTCCGGTCGCGCTGCCGCCGAGGCCGGCGAGCCGGTCGACCGCCTCGGTCACGATGCCGGGCTCCACCGCGCCGACCGCCGCGAGATGCGGGTGGGCGGCGTAGAGCGCCCGGCGGAGCGCGGTGAGCGAATCGAAGGGCAGGCGGTGGCCCAGCACGTCCGAGAGGGCGCGCAGGATCGCCCAATCCTCGCGGGCGTCGCCCGGCGGGAAGGCGGCGCGGTTGCCCATCTGGACCCGGCCTTCCGTGTTCACCCAGGTCGCCGACTTCTCGCTGTAGGCGGCCCCCGGCAGGATCACGTCGGCGCGGGAGGCGCCGCGGTCGCCGTGGCTGCCCTGGTAGATCACGAAGGCGCCCGGGGCGACGTCGCGCTCGTCGGCGCCGAGGTTGAACAGCACGTCCAGCGCGCCCGGCTGCAGCATCTGCGCGAAGGTCAGACCGCCCTCCCCCGGCACGAAGCCGAGATCCAGCGCCCCGACCCGGGCGGCGGCCGTGTGCAGCACGCCGAAGCCGCTCCACGCACCCGAGACCGCGCCGACCGCCTTGGCCAGCGACGCCGCCGCGGCGAGAACGCCCGGCTCGGCATTGGCGCCGACGAGGACGAGCGGCGCCTTGGCCTCCTTGAGCACGTCGAGGAAGCTGTGCTCGCCGCGGGCCAGCCCCGCCAGCGAGTCGGGGCCGGCGCCGATATAGTGGCTCGGATAGGTGAGATCGACCGGCTCGCCGATCACGCCCACCGCCAGCGGCGCCATGCGCCAGCGCTTGCGGATGCGGACGTTCAGCAGCGAGGCCTCGGTGCGCGGGTTGGCGCCGACGATCAGGATCGCGTCCGCGGCCTCGATCCCCGCGATGGTCGGGTTGAAGATGTAGGAGGCGCGGCCGAGCGCCGGATCGAGGCCGGCATCGGTCTGGCGGCCATCGAGGTTCGGCGAGCCGAGGCTCCGCATCAGCTCACGGAGCGCGAAGATCTCCTCGACCCCCGCGAGATCGCCCACCACCGCGCCGATGCGCTTCGGATCCGCGCCCTTCACCTTGGCGGCGATGGCCTGGAAGGCCTCGGCCCAGGAGGCGGGCCGGAGCCGGCCGTTCTCGCGCAGGTAGGGCCGGTCGAGGCGCTGCATCCGCAGCCCGTCGATGTGGTAGCGGGTCTTGTCGGAGATCCACTCCTCGTTGATCTCCTCGCTGATCCGCGGCTCGATCTGCATGACCTCGCGGCCCCGGGTGTCGATGCGGATCGACGAGCCCACCGCGTCCATCACGTCGACCGACTCGGTCTTGTTCAGCTCCCAGGGCCGGACGTTGTAGCTCTGCGGCCGGTGCACGAGGGCGCCCACCGGGCAGAGGTCGGCGACGTTGCCCTGGAGCTCCGACGCCATCGACTGCTCGAGGTAGCTGGTGATCTCCATGTCCTCGCCGCGGCCGATGGCGCCGAGGTCGGGCACGCCCGCCACCTCGGCGAGGAAGCGCACGCAGCGGGTGCAGTGGATGCAGCGGTTCATCGCCGTCCGCACCAGCGGGCCGATATGCTTCTCCTCGACGGCGCGCTTGTTCTCCGTGTAGCGGGTCGAATCAACCCCGTAGGCCATGGCCTGGTCCTGCAGGTCGCAATGGCCGCCCTGGTCGCAGATCGGGCAGTCGAGGGGGTGGTTGATGAGGAGGAACTCCATCACCCCCTCGCGGGCCTTCTTGGTGCCCTGCGAGCGCGTCAGCACCTCCGGCGGCTCGCCGTTCGGGCCGGGGCGGCAATCCTTCACCGCGTAGGCGCAGGAGGCCACCGGCTTCGGCGCGCCCTTCAGCTCGACGAGGCACATGCGGCAATTGCCGGCGATCGACAGGCGCTCATGGAAGCAGAAGCGCGGGATCTCGGCGCCGGCGGCCTCGCAGGCCTGGAGCAGCGTGTAATCGGCGGGGACGTCGACCTCGGTGCCGTCGACGAGGATCTTGGTCATGGTCTCGCTCTCAGTGCGGCGCGTCGGCGAGGTCGAGCCGGCGCTCGATGCGCTCGGCTCCAAGCTCAAGGCGATCGATGCGGCGATGCACGCCCGCAAGGTTCTCCCCGACCGCCGAAGTCCGGGCCTTCAGGTCGTTCACGTCGTCGATGAGGCGATCGACCTTCCCGTCGATGCGCCGAAGAAGGGCCAGCACGATGGTGTCGGGCTCGGCGGTCATCGTCCTCACTCCGCGGCCATCCGCACAGGCTCGCTGTGCGGGTTGGCGGTGTAGCGGTCGATGCGCTTCTCGATCTCGGGGCGGAAGTGGCGGATCAGGCCCTGGATCGGCCAGGCCGCGGCGTCACCGAGCGCGCAGATCGTGTGACCCTCGATCTGCTTGGTCACCTCGAACAGCATGTCGATCTCGCGCTTCTGGGCGCGGCCCTCGGTCATGCGCTGCATCACGCGCCACATCCAGCCGGTGCCCTCGCGGCACGGCGTGCACTGGCCGCAGGATTCGTGCTTGTAGAAGTACGAGATCCGGGTGATCGCCGCGACGATGTCGGTGGACTTGTCGAGCACGATCACCGCCGCCGTGCCCAGGCCGGAGCCGAGGTTGCGCAGGGTGTCGAAATCCATCTTGGCGTCGACGATCTGCTCGCCCGGAACCAGCGGGACAGAGGAGCCGCCCGGGATCGAGCACAGGAGGTTGTCCCAGCCGCCGCGCATGCCGCCGCAATGGCGGTCGATGAGCTCGCGGAAGGTGATGCCCATCTCCTCCTCGACGTTGCACGGCTTGTTGACGTGCCCGGAGACGCAGAAGAGCTTGGTGCCGGTGTTGTTCTTGCCGCCGAGCCCCGCGAACCACGCGCCGCCCCGGCGCAGGATCGTGCCGGCGACCGCGATCGACTCGACGTTGTTCACCGTCGTGGGGCAGCCGTAGAGGCCCATATTGGCCGGGAACGGCGGCTTCAGCCGCGGCATCCCCTTCTTGCCCTCCAGGCTCTCGATGAGCGCCGTCTCCTCACCGCAGATATACGCGCCGGCGCCGTGGTGGACGTAGATGTCGAAGGGATAGTCGTGCACGTTCGACTGGCCGACGAGACGGGCCGCGTAGGCCTCGTCCACGGCCTTCTGGAGCGCGTGCTTCTCGGCGACGTACTCGCCGCGGATGTAGACGTAGCAGGCATGCGCGCCCATGGCGAAGCAGGCCAGCATGCATCCCTCGATCAGGAGATGCGGGTCGTGCCGCATGATCTCCCGGTCCTTGCAGGTGCCCGGCTCCGACTCGTCGGCGTTGACCACGAGGTAGTGCGGGCGCCCGTCCGACTTCTTGGGCATGAACGACCATTTGAGGCCGGTGGGGAAGCCCGCGCCGCCGCGGCCGCGCAGGCCCGAGGCCTTCATCTCCTCGATGATCCAGTCGCGGCCCTGCTCCAGCAGGAACTTGGTCCCGTCCCAGGCGCCGCGCTTCTTCGCGGCGTCCAGGCCCGGAGAGTGCAGGCCGTAGAGATTGGTGAAGATGCGATCCTGATCCGACAGCATGTCAGGTCCTCACTGAGCCGGCGCCGACAGGGCCTTGGCCTGCCCCACCCAGTTCTCCCGGTCGATGCGACCTGGGAACGCGAGGTAGGTGCCGACCCAGGCGATCTCGTCGCGGGACCAGGCGGCGATCTGGTCGAAATGGTAGATGCCGAGCCCGTTCAGGCGCTGGCTGTTGCCCGGGCCGACGCCCTTGATCCGGGTCAGGTCATCCGGCTGCCCGGCGCGGGCCGCGTCGAGACCCGGGGGCCGGGTGCCGACCGCATTCGCCCGCTGCTCGGGGCTCGCGTCCTTCGGCAGGGCCGCGAGGGCCCCGGCGACGCGGGCCTCCTCGTCCTCGGCCGCCACCTCGGCCTGGCTCGCGCCGGAGGCTTCGGGCTGCTGCGGGACCTCGTCGCGGTCCGGCGTTTCCTGGTGGCCCTGCTCGCCGGCGGCCGGCTCGCCCGCGGCGACCCGCTTGGCGGGTGAATCGAGCACGTCCGCGTCGCCCTGACGCGCGGCGTCGTGCTTGGCGGTGGAACGGCCGCGCTCGGCCGCATCGGCGCGGTCCTCGGGCTTGACCGGCGTCTCGCCCGCGGCGGCCCGCTGGGCCGGCGCATCGGTGACCATCCGCTCCACCGGGCGGCCGGCATCGGGCCGGGCCGGCTTCGGATCCGTGGCGGCCTGCTGCGTGCTCGCGGCCGCCTCACCGGTCGCGGCCGGCGCCTCGGACTTGCCGGCCTCCTCGAAGCGCTTGCGCCACGCGCCGATCCGCGAGCCGTCGAACAGGGCCGGGTCCGTGAGCGTGTTCACGGCGCCCTGCGGCTCGGACGACACGCGCCCCGTCTGCGAGCCGACCTTCACGGGCCGGCCGGCGGCGAGGTCGTCCATCAGCCGGCCGAGCGATTCGGGAGTCAGGTCCTCGTAGTAATCCTGGTTGATCTGCACCATCGGCGCGTTGCAGCAGGCGCCCAGGCACTCAACCTCCAGCCAGGAGAAGTTGCCGTCCTCGGAGACGTGACCGGGCGGCCCGAGCCGGGCCTGGAGCATCTCCTTGAGCCCGCGCGCGCCGCAGGAATCGCACGGGACCGTCCCGCAGACCTGGATCCAGAAGCGCCCCACCGGCTCCAGGGCGAACATCGTGTAGAAGGTCGCCACCTCCAGCACGCGGATGTTGGGCATGCCGAGCTCGGCCGCCACGGCCTCGATGGCCGCCCGCGGCAGCCAGCCGCCATTCTGCTCCTGCGCCTTCCACAGGAGCGGGATGACCGCGGAGGCCTGACGCCCCTCGGGGTACTTGGCGATCTGGGTCTGCGCCCACTCCGCGTTCTCGGGGGTGAACGCGAAGCTCTCGGGCTGCTCCGAGGCCGGGGCGAGTCTGCGGTTTGCCATCGCGTCTGTCTTACCGATCCACTTCGCCGAACACGATGTCGAGCGTGCCGAGCACGCAGGACACGTCGGCGAGAAGGTGCCCGCGGCACATCCAGTCCATCGCCTGCAGATGCGCGAAGCCCGGCGCGCGGATCTTGCAGCGATACGGCTTGTTGGTCCCGTCCGACACCAGATACACGCCGAACTCGCCCTTCGGCGCCTCGACCGCGGCGTAGACCTCGCCCTCGGGCACGTGGAAGCCCTCGGTGTAGAGCTTGAAGTGGTGGATGAGCGCCTCCATCGAGCGCTTCATCTCCCGGCGCGGCGGCGGCGCGAACTTGCCGTCGACGGAGGCGATCGGCCCCTGGCCGGCGGGCTCGCGCAGCTTGGCGATGCACTGCTTCATGATGCGCACCGACTCGCGCATCTCCTCCATGCGGATCACCTGGCGATCGTAGGTGTCGCCGTTCTTCCCCACGGGGATGTCGAACTCCATCTCCTCGTAGCACTCGTAGGGCTGCGCCTTGCGCAGGTCCCACGGGATGCCGGAGCCGCGCACCATCACCCCCGAGAAGCCCCACTCCATCGCCTCGTCCACCGACACGATGCCGATATCGACGTTGCGCTGCTTGAAGATTCGGTTGGCCATGACGAGGTCGTCGAGGTCCTGGACGACCTGCAGGAACGGGTCGCAGAACGCGTCGATGTCGTCGATCAGCTTCGGCGGCAGGTCCTGGTGGACGCCGCCGGGGCGGAAGTAGTTGGCGTGGAGCCGGGCGCCGGAGGCCCGCTCGTAGAAGATCATCAGCTTCTCGCGCTCCTCGAAGCCCCAGAGCGGGGGCGTGAGGGCGCCGACATCCATCGCCTGCGTGGTGACGTTGAGGAGGTGCGACAGGAGGCGGCCGATCTCGCAATAGAGGGTGCGGATGAGCTTCGCCCGGCGCGGCACCTCGATCCCGGCGAGCTTCTCGATCGCCAGACAGAAGGCGTGCTCCTGGTTCATCGGCGACACGTAGTCGAGCCGGTCGAAATAGGGCGTCGCCTGCAGGTAGGTCTTGTACTCGATGAGCTTCTCGGTGCCGCGGTGGAGCAGCCCGATATGCGGATCGACCCGCTCGACCACCTCGCCGTCGAGTTCCAGCACGAGGCGCAGCACGCCGTGCGCCGCCGGATGCTGCGGGCCGAAGTTGATCGCGAAGTTGCGGATGTTGTGTTCGGTCATCGGACGGCCCCGTTCTCAGGCCGACTTCTTCTCGTCGCCCGGCAGCACGTAATCCGTGCCCTCCCAGGGCGAGAGGAAATCGAAGTTCCGGAATTCCTGCGTGAGCTGCACCGGCTCGTAGACCACGCGCGCCTGGTCCTGATCGTAGCGGACCTCGACGAAGCCGGTGAGCGGGAAGTCCTTGCGCAGGGGATGCCCCTCGAACCCGTAATCGGTGAGCAGGCGGCGCAGGTCGGGATGCCCGGAGAACAGGACCCCGTAGAGGTCGTAGGTTTCGCGCTCGTACCAGTTGGCGGCGGGAAACACCTCGATCACCGACGGGACGGGCGTCACCTCGTCGGTCTGGATCTTCACCCGGATGCGCAGGTTATGGCGCAGGGAGAGCAGGTGGTAGACCACGTCGAAGCGCTTCTCGCGCTGCGGGTAATCGACGCCGCAAATGTCGATGAAGTTGCGGAACGCGCAGGCCGGATCGTCGCGCAGGTAGGTCAGCGCGTAGACGATGTCGGAGGCCTGGACCACCAGCGTCAGCTCGCCGAACGCGATGGTGTGCGACACCACCGCCGGGCCGAGGGCGCCGACGACGCGCTCGGCCATGGCGGCCACGGCGTCCTCGCCATAGGCCGGCTGGGTGTGGGGAAGGATCGAGATGCCGTTCGTCATGGCCGCTCCTCAGCGCTCGATCGTGCCGGTCCGGCGAATCTTCTTCTGCAGCAGCAGCACGCCGTAGAGCAGCGCCTCGGCGGTGGGCGGGCAGCCGGGCACGTAGATGTCCACCGGCACCACGCGGTCGCAGCCGCGCACGACCGAATAGGAGTAGTGGTAGTAGCCGCCGCCATTGGCGCAGGAGCCCATGGAGATGACGTAGCGCGGCTCCGGCATCTGGTCGTAGACCTTGCGCAGGGCCGGGGCCATCTTGTTGGTCAGCGTACCGGCGACGATCATCACGTCGGACTGGCGGGGCGAGCCGCGGGGCGCGAAGCCGAAGCGCTCGCAATCGTAGCGCGGCATCGACATCTGCATCATCTCGACCGCGCAGCAGGCGAGACCGAAGGTCATCCACATCAGCGAGCCCGTCCGGGCCCAGTTGATCAGCTCGTCCGTGGTGGTGAGCAGGAAGCCCCGGTCGGCCAGCTCGTCGCTGATCGACAGGAAGGTCGGGTCGTCCGCGCCGATCGGGCGGCCGGTATTGGGATCGATGATCCCCTTCGGCTGGGGCGCGATCGCGGGAGCGCGGTTGGTGTCGGTGATCAGGGCCATCGGTGACTCAGGAATTCTGTGCGGGCGGCGAGCGGCGGGACGTCAGTCCCATTCGAGGGCGCCCTTGCGCCACTCGTAGACGAAACCGACGGTCAGCACGCCCAGGAAGACCATCATCGACCAGAAGCCGAACCAGCCCAGATCCCCGAACGTGATCGCCCAGGGGAACAGGAACGCGACCTCGAGGTCGAAGATGATGAACAGGATCGCCACGAGGTAGAAGCGCACGTCGAACTTCATGCGGGCGTCATCGAAGGCGTTGAAGCCGCACTCGTAGGCCGAGAGCTTCTCCGGGTCCGGGCTCTTGAACGCGACCAGGAACGGCACGACCAGCAACGCCGTGGCAATGAACAGTGCCACGCCGATGAACACGATGAGCGGCAGGTAATCCGCCAACAATCCGGTCATGCCGAGGGCCTCGCGAGACGAAAGAAAACCGCGGTGCGACGCCGACCCGGATTCGCCCGTGGAATTGTTCTTATGCCAGGATGCGCGCGGCCGGAGGCTTAGTCGAGCCGCCGCCCCGTGACAATGGCTTGTCGCGTCGCACAAAGCGCGCTGTCACCGGTATCCTGGAGATGGGACGGCGCGGCGCGGCTGCAACACGACGGAAGCGCGCAGGCCCCTGAATCGCGGCCGGAGCGAATCCGCGCCGGACGCGCTTGACAGCTCCGCAAGCGCCCCATAAACCCCGCCCCGTCGCCGGGCGAAACGCCCCTCCGAAGGCGACCACGCCGTGCGGGCGTAGCTCAGTTGGTTAGAGTGCCGGCCTGTCACGCCGGAGGTCGCGGGTTCGAGCCCCGTCGCCCGCGCCACGTTCCCTCAACATACAGTCGGAAGCCTCGTGCGTTCCACCGCATCGGCGAGAACCCGTGCGTTCCGGTCGACCTGATCCCGGATCGGGCGCGGGACGCGCTCACGCCACCTTCGGCGCTTCGGAGTCGGGTTTGAGCGCGGGGATGGCACCCGGCCGGGTCCCGCGGAGGCTCAAGGCGATGCCCGCCAGGATCAGGCCGCCCCCCGCCAGGATGTCGGTGCTCAGCGGCTCGCCGAGGATCAGGTGCGTGCTCAGGATGCCGGCCACCGGAACCAGCAGGGCGAAGGGCGTCACGGCGGCCGCCGGATAGCGGGTCAGGAGCCGGCTCCACAGGCCGAAGGCGAGGAGCGTCGTCGGATAGGCCTGGAAGGCGACCGACAGGGCCGTGCGCCAGTCCGGATGCGCCAGGGCCGCCAGGGCGCCGGGCCCTTCCACGATCAGCGAGAGGACCAGCAGCGGCGGTGTCGTGGCGAGGCTGCCCCAGACCATCAGGGCGCGCATGTCGACCCGGCCGATCCGCTTGGCGATCACGTTCGCGCACGCCCAGCACGAAGCGGCGCCGACCACCATGAGCAGCGGCCCCGGCGGGGCGCCTCCGGCCCGGCCGAGAGCCACCGCGGCGACGCCCAGGAGCGCGATCACGCCGCCCAGGATCTGCAGGCCCCGCGGGCGCTCGCTCAGAAGCGCCCAGGCCAGCGCCACGGTGAACGGCACCTGGACCTGGATCAGCAGCGAGGACAGGCCGGCCGGCATCCCGAGCCGGATCGCCGTGAACAGCAGCCCGAACTGGCCGACCCCGAGCGCCAGACCGAACCCGGCCACCAGGCCGATCGGCGCCCGGGGCGGGCGGATCACCAGGATCGCCGGGACGGCCGCGAAGGCGAAGCGCAGGGCGCACAGCATCAGCGGCGGGACCGTCTCCAGCCCGACCTTGATGGCCACGAAGTTCACCCCGAGGATCGTGACCACCAGGATCGCGACCAGAACATCACGCAGCGTCATCGCCCGATCCTAGGTCACCGCCTCCCCGGTCACCACCGCCGTGTCGACCGGCGGGCGTGCCGGCGCGCGGCGCGCCGGCCGACCAGCAGGTGGATGGCGTCGCGGGTCCACGGCGCGTGGGCATCCGCCACGTCCTGCGGCGTCAGCCCGATATCCTTCAGCTCCCTTGCCGACAGCGTCGAGAGGCGCTGCAGCACGCGCCGGTTCATCGCCGCGCGCGACAGGCCGGCCCGCACCTCCGCGATGGCCGCGGCGATTGCGCCGGCCGACCGGGCGATCCACCCGGGCCGGGCACCGCCGCCGGCCGTCTCGGAAAGGCAATGGTCCATGATCCCCTCCTCCATCTCTCTGGGGCAGGCCCATCCTGTCCCGGCAGGACTGGCGGCGACAGGGACACTTCGGTACGGTTTGGATGAATTGTCCGGTCGGGTGAGCAGTACGGATGCCGGTCGCAGTCAGGTCTGCCGGGACGCGCGTCGCGGCCGTGGTCGGGGAGATCCGCGAGCGGATCGCGGCGCGCCAGCTCGTGCCCGGCGTCCGGATCCCGTCGGTGCGCGCCTTCGCGGAGACGATGGGCGTCTCGAAATCCACCGTCGTGGAGGCCTATGAGCGGCTCGCCGCCGAGGGCGCCGTGGTGGCGCGGCCGGGCTCCGGATTCTACGTCGCCGGCAAGACCCGGCCGCTCTCGCTTCAGGCAATGGGGCCCCGGCTCGACCGGATCGTCGATCCGCTCTGGATCACCCGGCAGGCGCAGCAGGCCGGGTCCGACCAGCTCAAGCCCGGGGCCGGCTGGCTGCCCGATTCCTGGATGCCCCACGAGGCGATCCGGCGGGGTCTGCGCCGGGTTGCGAGGGCCGGCTTGGCCGAGATGACCAATTACGACCGGCCGCTGGGCTACGAGCCCCTGCGTCACCAGATCGCCCGCAAGGTCGGCGAGAAGGGCGTCGGCGCCGAGCCCGACCAGATCGTGCTGGTCGAATCGGCCACGCAGGCGCTGGACCTCGTCTGCCGCTTCCTGCTCCAGCCCGGCGACACCGTGCTGGTGGACGACCCCTGCTACTTCAACTTCCTGGCGCTGCTGCGCGCCCAGCGCGTCGCGGTGGTCGGCGTGCCGATCACGCCGGAGGGGCCGGACCTGCGGGCGCTCGCGACCCTGCTGGAGCAGCACCGGCCGCGCTTCTACCTGACCAACGCCGCCCTCCAGAACCCGACGGGGGCGAGCCTCGCGCCGACCGTGGCGCACCGGCTCCTGAAGCTGTGCGAGGCGCACGACACGCTCATCGTCGAGGACGAGATCTTCGGCGATCTCGAACCCGACGCGGCGCCGCGTCTCGCGGGGTTCGACGGGCTGGAGCGGGTGATCCAGATCGGCAGCTTCTCGAAGACGCTCTCGGCCGCCGCGCGCTGCGGCTGGATCGCCCTGCGGGCCGACTGGGTCGAGCCCCTGGTCGATCTCAAGCTGGCGCTGAGCCTCGGCAACGGCCACGTCACCGCGGCGCTGGTCCACACCCTGATCACCGAGGGGGCCTACCGCCGGCACCTCGCCGAGACCCGGCGCCGGCTCGCCGGCGCGATGGTGCAGGCCTCCGCGGCTCTGCGCGCCTGCGGCCTGGAGCCCTGGGCGCAGCCGCGGGGCGGCTTCTTCCTGTGGATGCGCCTGCCGGACGGGCGCGACGGGGCCGACGTGGCCCGCAGGGCGCTCGCCCGGGGCATGGTGCTGGCGCCGGGAACGTCGTTCAGCCTGTCGAACGACTGGAACGGCTACATGCGCTTCAACGTCGCCCATTGCACGGATCCGCGCATCCGCCCGATCCTGCGGGAGGCGCTCGCCTGACCTGCCCCCGGTCAGGCCGGCAGGACGAGCTCGGCCCGCAGCCCGCCGAGATCCGAGCGCCCGAGGCTGAGGCCGCCGCCGTAGAGCTCCGCGAGCTCCAGGGTGATCGGCAGCCCGAAACCGTGGCCCGGCACGCCCTCGTCGAGGCGCCGGCCGCGCGCCATCACGGCTTCGGCGGATTCGCGGTCGAGACCCGGCCCATCATCCTCCACCCGGATGCGGACGGCGCCGTCCCGGGCGGTGGCCGAGACCCGCACCCGCCCCCGGCACCAGCGGCAGGCATTGTCCACGAGGTTGCCGAGCATCTCGTCGAGATCCTGGCCCTCGCAGGGCACCGCCAGGGCCTCCGGGATGTCGAGGGCGATGGTCACGGCCTTCCCGGCATAGAGCCGCGCGAGTGCGTCGCGCAGGTCGGAGAGCCGCGGCGCCAGGGCCGTGCGGCCCCGGGCCGAGCCCGCCAGCGCCGCGGCCCGGGCCCGGCGCAGGTGGTGGCGGACCCGGCGGTCCATGGCGTCGACCTGCCGGCGGAGCGCGCCGTCCGGGTCGCGGGCGGGCTCGGCGAGCGCCATGGACAGGGTGGCCAGCGGCGTCTTGAGGGCGTGGGCGAGGTTGGCGACGTGACCCCGGGCCCGCTCCAGGTTCCGGGTGTTCTGATCGAGGAGCGCGTTGAGCTCCGCGACCACGGGCGCGATCTCGGCCGGCTGCTCGCCCGGCACGCGCTCGCGCGTCCCGGCGCGCACCGAGGCGAGGTCGGCGCGCAGACGCTTCAGGGGCGCGAGGCCGAGTCGGACCTGGAACGCCAGCCCGGCGAGCAGGCACAGGCCGAGGATCCCCAGAGCCAGGGCGAGGCTCGTCAGCGCCTCGCGCAACGGCCCGCGGAGCTCGCCCTCCGGGGCCGCCACCACGATGCTCGCGGGCTCGGGCCCGGGCAGGGTGAGCACGCGGGCGACGAGCGGCTCGCCCTTCGGTCCGGTGCCCGCGGCCGGGTGCGGGTGGCCCGGCTCGTCCTGGGGCCCCGGATCGGAGAGGCGGATGTCGCCGCCGCGCAGCGAGCCGGAGCGGATCGTGCCGGTCCCCGTCCGCACCTCCCAGGCCCAGCCGGGTCCGGGCCTGTCATAGGGCGGTGCGTCGAGGCTCCCGGGCAGGATCCCGGCCTCCAGCCCGGCCCGGAGGGCGGTGATCTGCGCGTCGAGCCGTCCGTCGAGCTGCCCGCGCACGAACCGGTGCAGGATCACTCCGATGGCGAGGCCGGCCACCACCAGGGCCGCCAGGACCAGGACCAGGGCGGCCGCGAGAAGGCGGGTGCGGAGTGAGCGGCGCGTCGTGCCCTCCGCCATCAGGCGGGGTCCGCGTGCAGGCGGTAGCCGTGGCCGCGCACGCTCTCGATCCGCGCCGGCGCGATCTTCCGGCGCAGGCGGGTGATGATCACCTCGACGGAGTTCGAATCGACATCCGCATCGCCCTCGTAGACCCGCTCGATCAGGTGCAGGCGCGGCACGACGGTCGCGCGGTTCAGCATCAGGCAGGACAGGACCCGCCATTCGAGGCCGGTGAGCTTGAGCGGCAGACCCTCGTGCTCGAAGGCGCCGAGCCCCGGATCGAAGGCGAGCGGTCCGCAGGTGATCCGGCTGGCGCCCCCGCCCTGGGACCGGCGCACCAGGGCGCGCAGCCGGATCACCAGCTCCTCCACGCGGAACGGCTTGACGAGGTAGTCGTCCGCCCCCGCCTTGAAGGCCGCGACCTTGTCGCTCCAGCCGTCCCGGGCGGTGAGCACCAGCACCGGGAGGGTCCGCCCGGCTCCGCGCCACGCCCGCAGCACCGAGACGCCGTCGCCCCTCGGCAGGCCGAGGTCGAGCACGACGGCGTCGTAGCCCTCGGTCTCGCCGAGATGCTGCGCGTCCTCGCCGGTGGCGGCCTGATCGAGGACGAAGTTCTCCGCCCGCAGGACCTTGGCCACCTCGGCGGCGAGCGCCGCGTCGTCCTCCACCAGCAGGATCTTCACCCGTCCAGCCTCCCCCATCCGGCGGCACCGATTGCCGGAAACCGCGACCGCGCCGGCATTTAGGGCCGGACCCTCGCGTTGCCCGCCGGTCCGGACGCTGCGCCGGCGGCCCGAGGCGCAGCCCGCATCAGCCTGCGCGCTCAAGCCCTTGGAATCGCGCGGGCTTCGGCGCCGGCGGCGTGCGCGGTCGCTCTAGGCGGCCGGGTTTAACCGGGGCTGAACCGGGCGGTTCAGTCCGGATTGCCGGGCGCTCCTTACGAGAGGGCATCGGATCGAACGGATCCGGACCCTTCCGAGGACACGACCATGAGCGACGACACACCCATCGACGGCACCGCGCGGGCGATCCGCGGGCCCGAGGCCGCCGAGCCGGCGGCGCGGACGATCCCCCGGCGGACCTGGGTGGTCGGCGCGGTGGCCGCGCCGCTGGCGCTCGGCGCGGTGGGCCTGTCCCTGGCACAGGGCATCGCCTTCCAGCCGACGCCGGTCGCACCCGTGGCGATCCGGACGCTGGAGCCGTCGGGCGCGACCGCCATCACGGGCGAGGTCGCCGAGATCTTCGGCAACAAGTTCGTGCTCCAGGACGCCACCGGCCGGGCCCTGGTCGAGACCGGGCGCGCGGGCGAGGGCGGCGGGCTCGTGGCCAAGGGCGAGACCGTCACCGTGCAGGGCCGGTTCGAGGCGGGTTTCCTGCACGCCCGCGTCCTGACCCACGGCGACGGGCGCACCCTGGTGCTCGGCCCGGCCGGCGGCCCGCCCAGGGGCAGCCTGGACTGGGCCAGGGACCGGATCGGCCTCGGGCCGAATCCCGACCTCGCCGCCCTGACCGCCGCCGTCCAGGCGGCCGGCTACAGCGATGTCCGCGTCACCGGCCGCGGCCCGCGTCACCTCGACGTGGCCGCCAAGGACCGGGACGGGCGCGAGCACCAACTCCATGTCGGCTTCGACGGCGCGATCCGCGCGCGGCCGATGCTGTGATCCCGCGCCGGGGCGGGGCGGCCGGCATGCAACCCTTCCCGCCCTGCCGCGTCCTCCAGTCGCGCAGCCGGCAGGAGGGTCGAGGCCGTGGAGCCGATGAAACCTATGGAACCCATGAAGCCTATGGAACCCATGAAGCCTATGGAACCCATGAAGCCCATGGAGCCGATGAACGGCATGGAGAGCTGGTGGCCGGAGGAGCTCGGCGCGCCCGCGACCAGCGGCGCCCAGAACGGGATGAGATACGCCGTCTTCCCCGACAAGCGCCGCCTGCTGATCGCGCGCGACGGCCAGGTCTCGACCTACGACAGCGGTGACCACCGGATCGGCGGCGTCGCGCAGGCGGATGCGGGCTCGCGGACGCTGACCTTCTCCAGCCAGACGGGCGCCGTGGACCTCGCCTCCCTGAGGAAGATCGGCTGAGCCCGGCGTGGACAGGCCGGAGCGCGGCCCTTAAGCCCGTCCCGGCCATGCGAGCCCCCGAGCCCAACCCGTCGACGCCATGCGCGCGCTGATCGACCTCGTGCGCGCCATGCGGGCGCCCGACCGGCGGCGCCTCGCCCTGATCGCCCTCGGCCTCGCGGTGGCGGCGCTGCTCGAGGTGGTGGGCGTCGCCGCGGTGATCCCGTTCCTGACGCTGGTCGGCGACCCGTCCGCCGCGAACCGCATCCCCTATCTGTCCCAGGCCCGGTCGGTCCTCGGGCTGACCGACGCGCGCAGCTTCCTGCTGGTGACCGGCGGCGCGGCCCTCGCGGCGATCCTCACCACGGCGGTGGTCAATGCCGGGCTGACCTACGCGCAGCTCCGGTTCACGCATCTCGCCGGCTACGGCCTCAGCCGCCGGCTGCTGTTCCGCTACCTCGACCGGGAGCGGCTGTTCTTCGCGCAGGCCAACAGCGCCGAACTCGCCAAGAACGTGCTCTCCGAGACCGACCGGCTCGTGGTCGGCGCGCTGACCCCGGCCACCGTGCTGGCCTCGCGGGCGAGTTCGGCGCTGGCGGTGATCGCCTTCCTGCTGGCCTACGCGCCGCAGCTCGCGCTGATCCTCGGGGGCGGCTTCGGCGGGCTCTATGTCGGGATCTACCTCGTGATGCGGGCCCGGCTCGCCCGGCTGGGCAGCCGCACGGTCGCCGACAACGAGGCCCGCTTCCGGATCGTCCAGGAGACCTTCGGGGCGCTCACCGAGCTGAAGCTCTACGGCCGGGCGGAGGCCTTCGCGTCCCGGTTCGACGCCCCGGCGCGCGCCTACGCGCTCGCCACCGCGGCGAGCCAGCTCACCGGCCAGATGCCGCGCTTCGTCATCGAGGCTCTGGCCTTCGGCGGGGTGATCGTGGTGGTGCTGTTCGCCCTGGCCCAGGGGCTGGACGTGGCCGGGATCCTGCCGCTGCTCGGCCTGTTCGCCTTCGCGGGCTACCGCATGCTGCCGGCCTTCCAGAACATCTTCACCTCGGTGGCGCTGATGCGCTTCACCCTCCCGGCGGTGCGGGTGATCGTCGACGAACTCGCCGAGGAGCGCAGCCCCCAGCCCCGCACCGCGGAGCGCCTGCCTTTCGCCGAGGCGATCCGGCTCGAAGGGATCGGCTTCGATTACGGCACCGGCCGGCCGGCCCTTGCCGGCATCGACCTGGCGATTTCGGTCAACACCACGGTCGGTCTCGCCGGCCGGACCGGCTCGGGCAAGTCGACGCTGGCCGGCCTGATCCTCGGGGTGCTCCAGCCCAGCGCCGGCCGCCTCACCGTCGACGGGCGCCCCCTCGATCCCGGGACCCTCCCCGCTTGGCAGAACCGCATCGGCTACGTGCCGCAGGAGGTGTTCTTGGTGGACGGCACGGTGGCGGAGAACATCGCGCTCGGCCTCGACGGGCCGGATCTCGCCGCGGTCGAGCGGGCGGCGCGGCTCGCCGGCGCCCACGATTTCGTCGCCGCCCTGCCGGACGGGTACGCCGAGCGGGTCGGCGAGCGCGGCGCGCGGCTCTCCGGCGGCCAGCGCCAGCGCATCGGCATCGCTCGGGCGCTCTATCATGACCCGGACGTGATCGTGTTCGACGAGGCGACCTCGGCCCTCGACGACGAGACGCAAGCCGCGGTGATGCGGGCGCTGCGCGCCCTTTCGGGCCGCCGGACGCTGATCCTGATCGCCCACCGCCTCTCGACCCTGGAGGGGGCGGATGCGGTCCACGTTCTGGAAGCCGGCCGGCTCGTCGCCTCCGGGCCGCCCGAGACGGTCCTGCCGGGGCTCGGCACGGCGGCGTGAGGCGGCCCCTTGTGCGCGCGCGTGCTTCCGTTACCTCGACTCTGCGAGGGGCGACGGGGAGACCACAGTGAGCACGCGCATCGAGCTGACCGCAGCGGACGGCACCACGGCCACGCTCGCCACGCACGGGGCCGAGCCGGTCTCCTGGCGGGTCGGCGGGACCGAGTATCTCTGGAGCGGCGATCCGGCGCACTGGAACCGGCATGCCCCCTGGCTCTTCCCGGTGGTCGGCGCCTCGGCGGGCGGGCGGGTGACGGTCGGATCCGAGAGCTACCCGATGGGCCAGCACGGCTTCGCCCGGGACCTGCCCTTCCAGGTGGTCGCGCAGAGCGCCGAGGCGGTGACGCTGCGCCTGACCGACGGGCCGGAGACCCGGGCGCATTACCCGTTCGCCTTCCGGCTCGACGTCGCCGCCCGGGTGCAGCCGGCCGGCCTCGATCTCGACGTGACCGTCGCCAATCCCGGCACCGTGCCCCTGCCCTACGCCCTCGGGTTCCACCCCGCCTTCCCCTGGCCGTTCGCGGGCGGGACGCGCGCCAAGGAGGGCGGCTACGCGGTCGAATTCGAGCACGCGGAACGCCCCTTCGCCCCCCAGGTCGGACCCGGCGGCCTGCTGCTGCGCGAGGAGCAGCCGATCCCGATGGCGGGCGACCGCCTGCCCCTCGATCCGGCGCTGTTCACCGAGGCCTTCGTGATCCGGAACGCGCGCAGCCGCCGGATGCGCTTCACCGGGCCCGGCCGGGCGATCCGCATGGAGATGGCGGAGTTTCCGCATCTCGCCGTCTGGACCAAGCCGACCGCGCCGTTCCTGTCGCTGGAATGCTGGACCGGCTACGCCGACTGGGCGGATTTCTCCGGCGATCTCTCCGAGCGCGACTCCCAGCGCCTGCTCCCGCCGGGGACCGAGGCGCGCCACGGCGTCCGCCTGACCCTGGAAGGCTAGGCGTTGCGCATCTGGGTGGCGCGGCCCGAACCGGGCGCGACGCGGACCGGCGCGGCGCTGGCGGCGCGCGGCCACGCGCCGCTCGTGGCCCCGGTCCTCGCGGTGCGGCCCACCGGCGCGCGCCCGCCCGAGGGCCCGTTCGACGCGCTGCTGCTGACCAGCGCCAACGCGGTGCCGGCCCTGCGAGAGGCCGCGTCCCTGCGGGGCCTGCCGGTCTTCGCGGTCGGTGCGCGCACGGCCGCGCTGGCGGCGGAAGCCGGGCTCGGTCCGGTGCGGGCGGGGCCCGGCGACGCCGCCGGGCTCGCCGCCCTGGCGAGCGCGATCCTGCCGCCGGGCGCGCGCCTGCTCCACGCGGCCGGAGCCGAGCGCAAGCCCGAGCCGGCGGCGACGCTGGCGGCGGCCGGGTTCCGGGTCGCGACCGTCGTGGCCTACGCGGCGGAAGCCCTGCCCGTCCTGCCCGACGCGGTGGACGGCGCGCTCGCCCGCAGAGACCTCGACGCCATCCTTCATTACTCTCGGCGCAGCGCCGCCGTCGCCCTCGCGCTGGCGGATGCGGCGGGTCACGGCGGAGCTTTCCGCGCGCTGAGGCATTACTGCCTGTCGGCGGATGTCGCCGCACCCCTGGAAGCGGCCGGTGTCCCGGTCCATTTCGTCGCGGCGCGTCCGCGGGAAACGGACTTGCTCGACGCCCTCGCGCCGCGCCCCGGTTCGGCGTGCGGTGACAGGAAGGCCGGGCCGCCGTATCTCGCCCTCGCGCCCGAGGCCGCCGTGGTGCTAGGGGGGCACGGCGACGCCGTAGAGTTGGAGGACTTGCCCGTGACGCCACCACCAAGCGACGCCGACAAGCCCGGCCCCGGCGGCCGCAAACCGGATCCTGCGGCCGCGAAGCCCGGCCAACCCACGCCGTCCGGAACGGACGGGAGATCCTCGGCCGGCGCCACGGGCGCCGGGAAGCCGCCGCAGGCATCCGCCGCGGGCACGCCGCCCAAGCCGGCGACCGAGCCCGTCGTGCTGGCCAAGCCCGGCAGCACCGAGGCGAAGCCCGAATCCGGAAAGCCCGAAACTGGCAAGCCGGGATCCGGCGCGACCATCGCGGACGCTCCGAAGCCGGCGGGCGGCGCGGGCGCCCAGCCCGCGGCCGCGAAGGCCGACGCCTCGAAAGGCGAGCCGTCCAAGGCCGAGCCGTTCAAGACCGGAGGTCCCGCGGCCGCCGTCGCGGGCGGCGCGAAGCCCGACCCGGTCAAGGCCGAGCCGCCGAAGGCCGGCCAGCCCGGCGCGGGCCCGCAGCCGGGGTCCGGTCCGCAGGCCGGCGCCCGACCGGGCGGATCGGCTTCAGGCGCTGCCGGCACGGCGGCTGCCGGCGCGGTCACGGCCGGCCCGATCATCGATCTGAAGGCCAAGCGCATCCCCGACCCGACGCCCCCCGGCAAGGAGCCGCCCAGGGACGGGGTGAAGGACGGGGTGAAGGACGGCGTGAAGGAGGCTGCCAAGGATACCGCCAAGGAGCCGCCGAAGGGTCCGATCCCGGCGGCCGCCGCGGCGCCGCCGGCCGCGACGCCACCCGCCGCCCGGGCGCGGGCCGGGTTCGGCTCGATGGCGGCCGCCGGCCTGCTCGGCGGCGTGATCGGGGCGGGCCTGCTGTTCGGAGCCGAGAAGGCCGGGATCGGGCCCGATCCGCGCCTGAACGCCCTCGACCAGAGGCTGTCCAGCCAGATCGCGTCCCTCGACAAGCGCCTCGACGGGCTCGCCCCGCGCGACGCCGTCGCCGCCCTCGACAAGCGGGTCGCCGCCGTCGAATCGACCGCCAAGCAGGCCCTCGACAAGGCCGCCGGCGCGCCGGCGGCGGGCGCGACGGCGGCGGAGGGGCAGGCCTCCGGGCCGGCGCCGTCCGTGCCGGCCGACCTCGTCGCGCGCCTCGACAGCCTCGATCAGCGGGTCGCCGCGCTTCAGGAGGAGCCCGGCCAGGAGCCCGGCCGCGATCAGCCGGCGGGATCCAAGCTCGGCGCGGTCCAGGACAGCGGCAAGCAGCTCGCCGACTTCGACGCGCGGCTGAAGGCTCTGGAGGAGGGCGGCGCCAACAAGGGCGCGGCCGAGGACGCGTCCCAGAAGATCGCCGCGCTGCAGAGCGAGGTGGAGCAGAAGACCAAGGCGAATGCCGACGCCGACGCGACCCTCGGCCAGCGCCTCGACTCGCTCCAGCAGAGCCTCGCAGCGCAGGTGAAGGCCGCCACCGAGACGGTCCAGGCGGCCACGCAGGCGAGCCGCACCGCCGCCGAGGCGGGACAGGCCCAGGCCGCGGAAGCCGCGAAGGCGGTCGACCGGCGCCTGCAGGAGCAGGCCGACAAGATCGCCGCGCTCGACAAGAGCGTCGCCCAGCGCGCCGAGGCCGGCACCGTCCAGGCGGCCCTGCGCGTGGTCGTGACCGACCGCGTGGCGGCCGCCCTGGAAGCCGGGACGCCCTATGCCGAGCCGCTGGCCACCCTGACCAAGCTCGATCCGGCGACCGAGGGGCAGGCCAAGGCGCTCGCGCCCTTCGCACAATCGGGCGCCCCCACGGCGGGCAAGCTCGCCGACGACTTCCGGCCCATCGCCGAGCGGATCGCCGCCAAGCGGCAGGCCGAGCGCGCCAAGAGCGCGGCCGGGAGCGGCGATTTCCGCTCCAAGCTCCTGAGCATGGCCGACGGCCTCGTGCAGGTGCGCAAGGTCAATGCGCCGGCGCCGGAGGCGTCCGACGCGCCCGAGGCCAAGGTCCAGGCGGCCCTCGACCGCGGCGATGTGTCGGCGGCGGCCTCGGCTTTCGCGGCCCTGCCGGCCGAGGCGCGGGACGAGGCGGGCGATTTCGGCCCCAAGCTGAAGGCGCGGGCCGACGCCGAGGCGGCCGCGCGGACCCTGCTCGACGGCGCCTACAAGGCCCTGCCGACCGGCTCCGCGCCGTCCGCGAGCGCTCCGGACGCGCCCGCCGCGGCTCCCGGCCGCTAGGCCCGTGACGGTCCCGAACCGCGCGCTGCGCGGCCGCAACCTCTCCGGGCGGGCGCGCCACATGGGTTCACAGTCTCCTGTCTGTCTCTTATACACCTCTGACGCTGCCGACGAAGAGGATAGTGTAGATCT
>CAXDNE010000032.1:0-37045 GCA_963990595.1 uncultured Methylobacterium sp. | reverse complement strand
TGCCGCGCGCGGCTCGTTCCGCTGGCGCACGGCACCGTGCTGGAGGTGGGCATCGGATCGGGCCTGAACGCCCCTTTCTACACGGCCCAGGTTGATCAGGTGGTCGGCATCGATCCGTCGCCTGCGTTGCTCGGCAAGGCGCGCGGGCGGCTGGGCGCGAGTGCCGCCCCGATCCTGTTGGCGTGTGCCTTTGCCGAAAGCATCCCGCTCGCAAGCGGCAGCATCGATACCGTGGTCATGACCTGGACCCTTTGCAGCCTCCGCGATCCCCGAGCCGGCCTCGACGAGATCCGCAGGGTGCTGCGCCCCGACGGGCAGCTGTTGTTCATCGAGCATGGCTTGGCGCCCGATGCGGACGTCGCGCGCTGGCAACGCCGTCTGGACCCGCTGCGGACACGTATCAGCTGTCACCTTGAGCGTCCGGTCGACCGCCTTCTCGAAGAAGCGGCCTTTGTGATCGACGCGATGCAGACGGGTTATGTGGGCGACGCCCCCCGGATGCTGAATTACCTCTACCAAGGTCGGGCTCGGCCCGCTCGTCCGTGAGCAAGGCAGCCTCAGTGCAGTCCGGCCCCGTGCGACCGCGGCCCGTGAACACCAGGCGCCGCTCCCCGCGTGTCTGCCGCGCCATCCCTGCGGCGACCGGCGCGCACACGACTGAAGAGGCTGGCGCGTCAGGAGCGACCGACGAACCGGCATACATCATCTTTGAGAGCCGGTTCGCTCGGGATCTGTTCTGCGCTGTCCCGACAAGTCGCGTGATCCCCGCGTTCCTCTGCGGCGTCGCTTGGCTGTTCCGCGGCACCCTCGGGAAGAGAGGCTTCAGAATACCTGGTTTCGACGCGGCTACGGCCCGGACCGCGGCGCAGCGTGACGGCTTCTATTTCTTCACTTCAGTGGGGCGCAGGGATCAGGGCTGACGCGTCGACGCCGACAGAACGCACCGCGCGAGATTTGATTTTCGAAGCATCTTCATACGTCAAGCGAAAGAGCGCGCATCGCCCGCGAGAGACAGTGAAACGGCGTAGAGCGTCCCCGGCTGAAGCGATGGAGGGCATGCCCGACTTACCAACCATTCGCCCAGCCTTGTAACGTTTTGAACGGCCATCCCGAAATTGCAAGAAGAAGCCTCAAGCTTCAAGAACATAAAAGGGATCTCGCCATGAAAAGATCATTCGCCGTTTTGGGCGTCGGAGCTTTCCTAGTCTCGGGCCTGCCAAGTCAGGCCTCGGCTGCGTATTGGGAGTCGCTGCCCCCGTCGTGGAGGAGTCATCGGACAGCGGCTGCACCATCGACGCTCGCTCCGCCCCCGGGTGTCCTGACGACCGGTTCGATCAACAACGCCCCGCGTCGACCTGCGCACCGTCAGCCGAGGCCCGCCGGCGCCAAGTTCTAAAACATCACGGCACAGGGCGCCGGTAGCGGTGCGAATTTCCGCGGCCGGGTTTTCGTGTCCTCGGCCTGCTCAAGTAAGCGCAGGCGACGAGCCCTCACAGACTCGTTGCCCGGCCGGCCATTCCGATGCCGCCGCGGCCGGCGTTGATCGTCCGGCCCTACGACGGCTTGGCGAGGCGTGAGGGGACGCACCTCTCGGTCGAGTTCGGAGGACAGTCCGAGCAGGCCACGCATCGGCGTGCCGATGTTCGATCCCGGCGATGTCGGGAAGGCGCCGGGCATCCCGCACATCCGGATGTAACGAAAAGATTTTGAACTCCGAACTCATGAGCAATGGCACTGAAGCGAGGGCGCTCCCTCAGAGGACGGTGGACAAGATCATGAAACCTTTCGTTGGCATTGCTCTCGTAACATTGGCCTTCGTGGGCACGGCATCGGCCGCGCCCAGTTGGCAGACGCGGCCCGGTCCGCGCCTCCACGCCTCATATCCCAAGCCCGCCCTGCGTGATCCGGAGATGACGGGGAGCCTCGCGGGCAGCCCGAACCGCACGCGCGGCTTGCGCGACGTGCAGGGACGAGACTTCCGCAGCAGCACGCGCGGCAACGCGCAGTTCCCGGCGCGCCCGCCAGCTCAGCAAAACCTCGGCGGCACTGCCGGTGGCCCTGAGTTTTGAGCCCCCCACCTCGCACGCCACCGCTGGCCGCAGCACCTGCTGCGGCCGCCCCCACGTGGCGGCGCCTCCCATTATGGCGCACTCTCGCGCTGGTGCTGCTTCTCATGGGCGCTGGCGTCGCCGTCGCGTCGTCCTTAAGCCGCGCCGCTTCGGACCATTATGCCTTCGAGCTCGTCGAGCGTGAGGTGAAGCAGGGTTACGGCACGACCATCCTGGTCCGGCTCGTCGACGAGCACACCGGTAAGGTGGTTCCGGACGCGACGCTGTTCATCAGTCGGATCGACATGTCGCCTGACGGGATGGGCCAGATGACGGCTCCCCTGGAGCTCCAGGCCGATACGCTGCCCGGCTACTACCGTTTCGAGACCGACCTCTCGATGGAGGGTGCCTGGGCGCTCACCCTCGCCGCCAAAATCCCCGGTCTTCCGGATCCGGTTCAACGCAGGCTCGTCTTACAGGCAGTGCAATGATGCATCAGCACACGCCCTTCCACGACTTCGAGGAGTTCGAGACCGCGCCCTCCGGCGGTGGCCGAGCCAAGTGGGTCGTGGGCCTCGTCGTGTTCGTGCTCATGCTCGTGGCTGCGGCCGCCGTCGGCTACGGCCTCGGGCGCGGGACCTGGACGATCCCGAGCTCGGTCTCCGGCCACGTTCCGGCGGCGCTTGCCGGCTGGTTGCCGCACGGTGGGAGCGATGCCGCCGCGCCGGCGGAGCTCAAGGACTACGCCTTCGAGCTCGTCGAGCACCAAGCCAAGCAGGGCGAAGCGGTGCTGACAGTCCGCCTTAAGCATGCCCCGGCGGGCAAGCCGGTCGCCGACGCGGTCGTCTTCGCGCACCGCCTCGATATGGCTCCCGCGGGCATGCCGACCATGACCACGGAACTTGAGCCGCAGCCGGCGACAGAGCCCGGCCTCTACCGGTTCAAGACCAACCTCACGATGGCGGGCGATTGGCAACTCTCGCTGGCCGCCAAGGTGCAGGGCGAGACCGGCACGGTGCAGAACCAGCTCGCGCTCAAGGTGGTACCGTGATGGACCAGAGGACGCCGTTCCAAATCTCCGAAACCCAGGGACGCGGTGATGGCCCCGTGCGCGTTGCGGCCCGGGTCACCGGCTTCACGCTCGCGCCGGCCGCGCTGGTCGGCGCGATGCTGGTCGGCCTGAAGGCGGGCGAGGTCAACTGGCCCTTGCCGGCCTGGCTGCCGGCTCCGGTCGCGGGCCTGCTCGTCAGGGACGGGGCGGGCCCGGCGCCGGATGCCCCGATCCTGTACTACCGCGATCCCGATGGAAAGGCCGCCTACACGCTGGCGCCGGCCAAGGCTCCCGATGGGCGGGACTACCGGCCTGTGCGTTTCAACGAGGATGTCGGCTTCGAGCCGAAGCCGGCGGAGCCGGCCGGCGGCGACGCCGGCATGGCGCAGACCGGGGCCAAGAAGCTTCTCTACTACCGCAACCCGATGGGGCTACCGGACACCTCGGCGACGCCGAAGAAGGACTCGATGGGGATGGACTACATCCCCGTCTACGCGGGCGAGGCCGAGGACGGCAACACCGTCAGGATCTCACCCGGCAAGGTTCAGCGCACCGGCGTCCGCTCGGAGCCGGTCGAGCGCCGCGTCATCAGCCGACCCGTTCGGGTGCCCGGCACCGTCACCTTGGACGAGCGGCGCGTCACCATCGTGGCCACCCGCTCGGACGCTTACGTGGATCACGTCGAGAACGTCACCACCGGAGATCAGGTCCGCAAGGGCCAACCCCTGGTCGACGTCTATTCCCCCGAGATCAACGCGGCCGCCGCCCAGCTCATCGCCAACCCCGGTTTCGACGGCTCGCGTCGACGCCTGCAGAACCTGAACGTCCCGGCCGAAGTCATCGCCGAGATGGAACGCACCCGGAAGGTGCCGATGGCCATCACCTGGTCGTCCCCCCGCGATGGGGTGATCCTGCAACGCACGGCCATCGAGGGCATGAAGGCCGCGGCCGGAGAGACCCTGTTCCGGATCGGCGACATCTCGGTGATGTGGGTCTTGGCCGATGTGCCCGAATACGACCTCGGCAGCGTCAAGGTCGGCCAGCCCGTCGCCGTGCACGTGCGCTCGCTTCCGGGACGCACCTTCGCCGGCAAGGTCGCGCTGATCTATCCGCAGGTGAACACGCAGACCCGCACCACGCGCGTGCGGATCGAGCTACCGAACCCGGATGGTGTGCTGCTGGCCGACATGTACGCCGACGTCGAGATCGGGACCGGCGCGACGAAGCCCGTCGTCGCAGTCCCGAACGACGCGATCATCGACACGGGCGCGCGCCAGGTCGTGCTCATCGACAAGGGCGAGGGCCGCTTCGAGCCGCGTGAGGTCAAGGTTGGCGCCCGCGGCGAGGGCTACACCGAGATCCGCGATGGCGTGAAGGCGGGCGAGCAGGTCGTGACCGCGGCCAACTTCCTGATCGATGCCGAGAGCAATCTGAAGGCGGCCCTGCAGAGCATGGCGACCCCAACGCCGCCGGCTCCGCAGGCGCAGGGCGAGGAGAAGCCGCGATGATCGCCCGCCTCATCGGCTGGTCGGCCCGCAACCTCGTCCTGGTCCTGATTGGCACCGTGTTTGCGGTGGCGGCCGGCCTCTACGCGGTCCGTACCCTGCCGCTCGACGCCATCCCCGATCTCTCGGACGTGCAGACCATCGTCTACACCGAGTACCCGGGTCAGGCACCACAGGTGGTGGAGGACCAAGTCACCTATCCGCTGACCACCGCGATGCTGACGGTGCCGAAGTCGAAGGTGGTGCGCGGTTTCTCGTTCTTCGGCGTCTCGTTCGTCTACGTCATCTTCGAGGACGGCACCGACCCCTACTGGGCCCGCTCGCGCGTGCTCGAATACCTCAACGCGGCGGGAAGCAAGTTGCCGTCCGGCGTGACGCCGACGCTTGGACCCGACGCGACCGGCGTCGGCTGGGTCTACCAGTACGCCATCGTGGCCAAGCAGCGGACACTCGCCGAATTGCGCTCGCTCCAGGACTGGGTCGTGCGCTTCGGGGCCTCGCGCGCCGAGGGTGTGTCCGAGATCGCGAGCGTCGGCGGCTTCGTCAAGCAGTACAACGTCATCGTCGACCCGAACCGGCTGCGCGCGCAGGGCATCTCGCTCGACAAGCTGCGGGAGGCGATCCGGTCGAGCAACGCCGACGTCGGCGGCCGCACCGTCGAGCTCTCCGAGTTCGAGTTCATGGTGCGTGGCCGCGGCTACCTGAAGAGCGTCGCCGACATCGAGAACATCGTCCTGAAGACCGACGCCGGCACCCCCTTGCGGATCCGCGACGTCGCCCGGGTCGAACTCGGGCCTGACGAGCGGCGCGGCATCACCGAGATGAACGGCGAGGGCGAGGTCGCGGGCGGCATCGTCCTCCAGCGCTTCGGCGCGAATGCCCTCAACGTCATCGAGGGTGTGAAGGCGAAGCTCGCGGATGTCGCGAAAAGCCTGCCCTCGGGCACCGAGATCGTGCCGGTCTACGACCGCTCGCAGCTCATCGACGCGGCCATCGATACCTTGAAGCACACCCTGGTCGAGGAGAGCGTCATCGTGGCGCTCGTCTGCGTGGTGTTCCTGCTGCACCTGCGCAGCGCGCTGGTCGCCATCCTGATGCTGCCGGTCGGGATCCTGATGGCGCTCGGCGCCATGCGGCTGCTCGGCATTGGCGCCAACATCATGTCGCTCGGCGGCATCGCCATCGCGGTCGGCGCCATGATCGACGCCGCCATCGTGATGATCGAGAATGCGCACAAGCACCTGGAGCGGGCGCCGCCGGGTAAGCCCAGGGTCGAGATCCTGGTGGAGGCCGCAGCGGAGGTCGGCCCGTCGCTGTTCTTCAGCTTGCTCGTGATCACGGTCTCGTTCCTGCCGATCTTCACGCTGGAGAACCAGGAGGGCCGGCTGTTCGGGCCGCTCGCCTTCACCAAGACCTTCTCCATGGCAGCCGCGGCACTGCTGTCGGTGACGCTGGTGCCCGCCTTGATGGCGCTGTTCGTGCGCGGACGCATCGTCCCCGAGCATCGCAATCCGCTCAACCGCCTCCTGATCTGGGTCTATCGCCCGGTGATCAAGGGCGTGCTGCGGGCGAAGGTCCTGACCATCGTGTTGGCCGTGGTGGTGCTCGGCTTGACGATCTGGCCGACACGCCAGCTTGGATCGGAGTTCATGCCCGACCTCAACGAGGGCACGCTGATGTACATGCCCACGACCCTGCCGGGCATCTCGGTGACCCAGGCCGGCGAGCTCCTCGCCACTCAGGACCGGATCATCAAGTCCTTCCCGGAGGTCGCGTCGGTCTACGGCAAGGCCGGACGCGCAAGTACCGCGACCGACCCGGCGCCGATGGAGATGTTCGAGACGATCATTCGGTTGAAGCCGCAGAATGAATGGCGTCCCGGCATGACGCTCGCGAGCCTCAAGGCCGAGATGGACAAGGCCCTACAGTTTCCCGGCGTCTCGAATGCCTGGACGCAGCCGATCCGCGCTCGCATCGACATGCTCTCGACCGGCATCCGCACACCCGTCGGCATCAAGGTGTACGGTACGGACCTCACCGAGATGGAGAAGATTGCCCGTCAGGTCGAGGCGGTGGTCCGGGCGGTTCCGGGCACATCGAGCGCCTACGCGGAGCGGGTTATCGGCGGCTACTTCCTCGACATCACGCCGAACCGCGAGGCGCTCGGGCGCTACGGCCTGATGGTCGGGGACGTGCAGGACGTCATCGCCACGGCGCTCGGCGGCCAGAGCGTGACCAACACGGTCGAGGGCCGCGAGCGCTACACCGTCAACGTCCGCTACCCGCGCGCCTTCCGCTCGGATCCGCAATCCATCGCACGGGAGGTGCAAGTGCCGCTGCCAGGCGGTGGAACCGTGCCGCTCGGCGAGGTGGCCAAAGTGCAGCTCACCCGCGGCCCGACCTCAATCCGGACCGAGAACGGCCAGCTCGCGGTCTACATCTTCGTCGACCTGACCGGCCGCGATCTCGGTGGCTACGTGGCCGAGGCGCGTGCGGCGGTCGACAAGGAGGTCCAGCTGCCGCAGGGCATGAGCATCCAGTGGAGCGGGCAGTTCGAGTACCTGGAGCGGGCCGAGGCGCGGCTGAAGATCGTGGTGCCGGTCACCCTGCTGATCATCTTCCTGCTGCTCTACCTGAACTTCCGCCGGCTCACCGAGACGTTCATCGTCATGCTCTCGCTGCCGTTCTCGCTGGTCGGCGGGGTCTGGCTGATGTGGTGGATGGGCTTCAACATGTCGGTCGCGGTGGCGGTCGGCTTCATCGCGCTGGCCGGCGTCGCCGCCGAGACCGGGGTGATCATGCTGATCTATCTCGATCACGCCTGGGACGAGCAGCGGGCCGAGGTCGCCTCCGCGGGCCGGGAGGCGACGCGGGCGGACCTGTACCGGGCGATCATGGTCGGGGCGGTCGAGCGCGTGCGGCCGAAGATGATGACCGTGGTCGCCATCATGGCCGGCCTGGTCCCGATCCTGTGGAGCACGGGCGCGGGCTCCGAGGTGATGCAGCGCATCGCGGTGCCGATGATCGGTGGCATGGTCTCCTCGACCGTGCTGACGCTCGTGGTGATCCCGGCCATCTACGGCCTGGTCAAGGCGCGCGGGCTTCCGCACCGAAGCCCGCCGCGCACCGGCGCTCCGAAGCCCGGCAAGGCTCTGGTCCGCGTGCAGCCGCGCCTGGTCAATCCCGCAGAGTGAGTGCGGGGCGGCGTCGCCGCCCCGGTCATCGGGAAAAATCTTCATCAGACGCGACGCGAGGAAGCCGGAACCATGCCGGAAAACGTCCTGGATTGCCTCGTCATCGGCGGCGGACCGGCAGGCCTGACGGCCGCGATCTATCTGGCCCGGTTCCGCCGGCGCTTTCAGGTGGTCGATGCCGGGGCAAGCCGCGCCGCCCTGATCCCGACCTCGCATAATCACGCGGGCTTTCCTGAGGGCATTCACGGCAAAGCGCTTTTGAGCCGGATGACGGAGCAGGCGCGCAAGTACGGTGCCCACATCGTCCACGGCCGCGTCACCGACCTGGAGCGCCGGGCGGACGGCGTCTTCGTCGCGCGTGTCGGCCCGGACCGGATCGCCGCGCACACGGTCCTGCTGGCGACAGGGGTCGTCGACCGCGAGCCGGACCTGCCCGACGTGCCGGACGCGATCCAGCGCGGGCTGGTGCGCCATTGCGGGATCTGCGACGGCTACGAGGTCCTGGGCAAGCGGGTCGCGGTGATCGGGCACGGCAGCAGCGGGCTGCACGAGGCGCTGTTCCTGCGAACCTACACCGCCGACATCACGTTGCTGTCTCTCGGTTGTCCGCTGACCCTCTCGCGGGATGAACGCCGCGCGGCGGCGGAGGCCGGCATCGCGGTCGTGGAGGAGGCGGTGGAGCGCGTGGTGGTGGAGGGCGACCAGGTCCGCGCGCTGGCGATGCGGGATGGGGAGTGCCGCTCGTTCGATGCGCTGTACTCGGCCCTGGGCAGTGATGCGCGCTCGATGCTCGTGCACGACCTGGGCACCCGACTCGACGACAAGGGCTGCGTGGTGACGGACGAGCATCAGCGGAGCTCGACCGAGGGCCTGTTCGCGGCCGGCGACGTGGTGCGCAGCCTCGACCAGATCAGCGTCGCGATGGGGCAGGCTGCCATCGCCGCGACGGCAATCCACAATCTGCTGCGCGGGGTGCCGTCGCCGAAGGAGGCTCCGGACGACACGCTGTCGTTCTCACCCCAGAACCTGTGCAGCTGCTGTTCGTCGCCCGAAGCAGGACGACGCTGAGCTCGTGGACGGACGACATTGCAATGCGGCCGGTCGGGCGCGAAGTCCCTCGGCGTCCTCGACTCCGCCCGCGGTCCCTCGATTAGCGCTCGCTCTCTACGCCAGAGCTTGTTCTCGCATGCTGAACGCTTTCCGGGTGGCGGGCCTTGCCACCCATGCGCCGGTCGTCCTGATCGGGCTCGGTGCCATACTCGGCCTCGTGCCCTTGGCTCGCGGCCCTCGCGCCGGGTTCGGGTTGGTGCTCATGGCCGCGGCATGACCATCGTGGTCCTGGAACCGCTCCTCAGGTTGGGGGCGGTCGGGGTCGGCGCCTATGTGGCCGGCTTCCTGGGTGGGCTGTGGCTGCTACTCGGCCCCGGACCGCCAAGTTCTGACGGACCGGCAACACCCCGCAGATGAGCGGTCGAGGGCGTTCGACGCGGGGCGAACGCCGGTTCCCGCGCACGCCCCGCCGCCCATGCATGCTCCCGTCGAGAGGCCCTCCGCGTCGGCCACCAGCGTCAGCCCCATCCGATCCGCTTGGCCGTCCTGCCGCTGTCGCGCAAAGACATTCTCACTGTAACCGTTCGCCGGGCCGTCCCGAATTTATACTCGACGCACCAAGCGCCAAGCACATTCAAGAAAGACCTTGCCATGAAACGCAGTATTTCTGCCCTGCTCCTCGGAGCCATCATTGCTTCGACGGGAGCGGGTTACGCCTCTGCAGGTTGGATGGACAACGTCCCGGCCCGTTTTCTCCCAGGCCATAACCGTCCGGGTGGGAACCAGTCCCGGACATCGGAGACTGTCGATGGCGTCCTGGTGACCGGCTCGATCAACAGGACGGACGCCCGCTCCGAGCACACCCCCCGGTCGGGCCGGGCCGGGAAGCCGTAAGGCGACGTCGGGGCCGCGGCTGGGGCTTGCGAGCCCTTGCAGCCGGCGGCGCATTGTAACCTTTCCCACGGCGGTCCCGAAGTTTGATGTGAAGGGGCCGCGACGCGCGTGCCCTCCGCTTCCAAGGGGCGTCCAGGCTCTCGAAGGCGGCGCCTGAGCCGTCCCGGCCAGCCGGACCAGAAAGAAGGAACACCGATGTCTGATCTCGATCGGTCGAACCGTAAGGGTGCGCTCGCCGCGAGCGTCGCCGCGCTGCTGCTTGCGGGAGGCGTGCAGGCGCAGGCCGCGCCGATGGACGACATGCCAGGCATGAGCGGCAAGGCTGGCGCGGAGAGCGGAAAGCAGCAGACGGCCAGCGCCACCGGCACCGTCGCGGCCGTGAACGCGAGCCAGCACAAGGTGACCTTCGACCACGAGCCGATCCCGGCGATCAACTGGCCCGCCATGCACATGGAGTTCCCGGCGATCTCCTCGGTCGATCTCTCGAAGGTCAAGCCGGGCGAGAAGGTCAAGTTTACCCTGAGTGGGAGCAAGGGCTCCTACACCGTTCAGTCGATCACCCCGGCCCCGTAGGCCAACGAGGCTGGAGGACCCGCCATGATCCACCGCCGTACGCTCCTCGGCGTGCTTCTCTCGGTGACCGCTCCGTCCCTGGCCGCGGCGCAAGGCGCCCAGACCGCCATTCTCTACAAGAACCCGCAGTGCCAGTGCTGCGACGCCTACGCTGACGTGCTCCAGCGCAGCGGGATTGCGGTCACCGTCAAGGAGACTCCCGCGCTTGCGGCACTCAAGCGCGAGCACGGCGTGCCCGAGCCGCTCCAGGGCTGCCATACGCTGCTCATCGACGGCTACGTGGTCGAGGGGCACGTGCCGGTCGCCGCGGTCAGGCGGCTGCTGGCCGAGCGGCCCGCCATCAGGGGCATATCGCTGCCCGGCATGCCCGCGGGCTCGCCGGGCATGGACGGGGAGAAGACGGCGCCGTTCACGGTCTACGAGATCGGCGACGGTGCCCCGAAGGTCTTCGCGCGCGAGTAGCGCGAAGGCAGGACTGCCTCGAAACGCACGGACGACAGGAGAACCTCATGTCCAAGATCTCACAGCTCGCACCCGCCGCTCTCGGCCTTGCCCTGTTTGCCGGCATCGCCGCTGCCTCGGCCGAACCCGCCGCGAACCCCGCACCCGCGGACAAGGGGACCATGGGCGGCATGATGCAGGGTGACGGCATGATGCCGATGATGCAGGAGATGTCGAAGATGATGGGGAACTGCAACAAGATGATGCAGACCATGATGGATCGGCAGAACCAGGGCGGGTCCAGCCAGGAGAACCCGGACAAGCGCGGCTGATCCCGTCAACGGGCGGCACCCTCTCGGGCTGCCGTCCGAGGATACTGGAACCGTGGGCCGGCGCAGAGTGCCCATCTCGACGGACCATGGTCGAGCCTGCCTTATGGCAATGGACCAGAAATCCTGCCTCGCTTTTGACGCGGACAATCTCACCTTGACGGTACAGGCGCGATTGCCGGCGCCGTCCTGGGATGGGTCACCGGTAGTCGCGCGTCATCCACGAAGGTCGACGATGCACAACCCGCGCCGTTGTGCGTCCGCTCGAAGCTCCGGAGCCGGATGGGCAACGCGGGAACCCTCGGGTCGAAACTCGGCACGCGTCGCATGATCGGACACTTCGACGCGTCGCCCACGACCGCGGGGCAATCACGCGACGTCGCATATCTCGATCCACGATCGGCGTCCCGAGATTGACCGGTTCGTCCAGGCGCGGTGCCGCATCCGTCGCCCGGCGAGCCGTCCGCAAATGCGTGCGGCGAAGGTCACGGGTCGGCGCCGGCCGTCCCAGACCATGACGGGAGACGCGATGGACATGATCCTGCACGAACTCGGTCACGGTCTCCTGATGGCCGTCGGCATGTTCTGGCAGACCGGCTGGAGCCTCGTGCTCGGGTTCACGATCTCGGCCGTGCTGCAGTCGGTGGTCTCTGCGGACCAGATGCGTCGGGCATTCGGGGGCGGCAGCGTGCGTGAGATCGCCTTCGCGACGCTCGCGGGGGCTGCGTCCTCCTCGTGCTCCTACGCCTCGGCCGCGATCATGCGGACCTTGTTCAAGAAAGGCGCGGCCCTGGTTACCTCACTCGCATTCCTGTTCGCCTCGACCAATCTCGTACTGGAGCTCGGCCTTATCCTCTACGTGCTGCTCGGGTGGCAATTCATGCTCGGCGAGTGGGTCGGCGGCGTCGTCCTGATCGCCATCATGAGCGTTCTGGTAAAGCTCACCTACCCGAAGAAGCTGGCCGAGGAGGCACGCCGGCATAAGGAGGAGAGCAGCGGCCACGAGCATATGAGCATGACCGTCGAGGGCGCGACTTGGCGCGAGCGGCTGAGGAAGCCCGAGACCCGCGTACGCGTGGCCCAGAACTTCGCCATGGAATGGCGGATGCTCTGGAAGGACCTCGCGCTCGGGTTCCTGATCGGCGGATTCCTCGCAGCCTTGGTGCCGGACGGCGTCTGGAAGACAATTTTTCTGACGGACGCACCCGGATGGGTGCAGGTGCCGGTCAACGTGGTGCTCGGGCCCATCATCGCCGTCCTGACGTTCGTCTGCTCCATCGGAAACGTGCCGCTCGCCGCGGTGCTGTGGGCCGGCGGCGCGAGCTTCTCCGGCGTGCTGGCGTTCCTCTACGCCGATCTGATCGTCATCCCGCTGCTCGACATCTACCGGCGCTACTTCGGTTGGCGAATGGCGGCATACATCGGAGGCGTGTTCTTCGTCACCATGGCGGTCGCGGCCCTCGTGGTCGACTTGGCTTTCACGGCGCTCGGCTGGGTCCCGGCGCGCGACGTGGACGCCCGGGCGCAGATGAGCACGTTCAGCCTGAACTACACGTTCTGGCTGAACGTGGCCTTCGGGGCGCTCGCGGCTTACTTGTTCTGGCTCGACCGCAAGCACCCGATGGACCACGGCTGCCATCGGCACGCGCACGAAGCGCTCCCTGACCACGACAATGCGGCCGGCGATGCTTCGCTCGGCCACCAGTGAGCAGCCCGGCCCACTTCGCAGGTACGCGTCGTCTCCACCGGAGGTGCCGCTCCCGGGGACGGATTCGCGGCGACGGCAACACCCTTCGAGCGGGGCCGGGCATCTCCGGCCGTTGCACGGAGGCACTGCCTCGGCTTGTCGCGCCCGGGTCCCTCACCCTCCCGAGCGCGCCCGCGACGTGCCGTTCGATATCCATGCAGCTGACGACCGAGCCGCCGCGTCGGCGGGGCGCCCCCAGCTCGCTGACCGGGTGTCGGTACAGGAGTTCGGCCGACGACGGATCCTCGACGGCGCTGCCGATCTGGCTGTCGCGTTCCTGCAACGGCGGGCGGGGCGGGCGGAGGCGGCATGGCCGGGTTTTCGGTGCATCGGCGGCCAAGTCCGGGCTGCAGGACATCATGGGAGTGCCTGGGCGACCTGCACCGACCGGGCCCGGGAATGAGGCCTTGCTTCTCTAGCCGCTAGAGGAAGTAGGTCCATCCGATTGCCTCGGGCGGCCCCCTCGACCGTCGCGAGCCGAACCGCGCACGCGATGGATGGGCGTTTCGGGATCGGCCACACCACCCTGCAAGTCGAGACGAGCGCGAACAACGCCTGCTCGCTCGTGCCCGATCACGTGGTCTGAGGTCGGGATGCAAGCCTGGGCCTACACCCTGATCCCCGCGGCGGCGGCCATCGTCGGCGCCGCCGTAGCCGTGAACCTGCGGCCGGGACCCGTCCTGGTCAGCGCCATCCGGCACTTCGCCGCCGGTGTCGTCTTCGCCGCGGCCGCGGGCGAGATCCTGCCCGACCTCAAGCACGCCGGGTCGGCCTGGGCGACCCTCGTCGGCGGCGGCCTCGGCGTCGCGGCGATGCTGGCCGTGCGCGGCCTCGAAAAGCGGCCGACGGGCCCGTTCGGGCTGATGTCCGTCACGGGCATCGACATCCTCGTGGACGGCCTCGTCCTCGGCATCGCCTTCGCGGCGGGCGCCAAGGCAGGCATCCTGCTCACCCCGTCGCGTTGACCGTCGAGGTGCTGTTCCTCGGTCTCACCGTCGCGAACGAGCTCGGCGAGGGAGGCGCCTCGAAGCGCAGGGTCGTCGGCCTGACGGCGGCCCTCGTCATGCCGCTGCCGCTGGGGGCGCTCCTCGGCGGCCCGGTCGGCTCGCTGCCGCACTTCGTCCAGGGCGGCTTCCTCGCGTTCGGCCTGATCGCGCTGCTCTACCTCGTGACGGAGGAGCTGCTCGTCGAGGCGCGCGAGACCGAGGACCGGCCCTGGGTCACGGCGATGTTCTTCGCCGGTTCCCACTGCTGCTGCTCCTCGACGAGGCGGTTTCTTGAACAGGCGTTCCCCGAGGACCGGCGTCGTCCGCCCCGGCGAAACCCGGCTCAGTCATCGTGGTGGTGGTGATGGTGATGGCCCCGCTCCTCGAAGAACGGCCGTTCCTCGTAGCGTCGGGGGTGATGGTGCCGGACGACGACGTCTTCGTGGTCACCATGCCGGTAGACATCGACGTGGTCGTGCGGCCGCCTTTGGCCATAACCGCCCTCGTAGTATTGCGCCGACGCCGCCATAGGCGCGAAGGCCAGGGCCACTGCCAGGCCGGTGAAGATCGTTTTCATGGGTCGCTCCGAAGCTCGATCATAGGCGGGCATCCTGGGACGACCGGATTGAACGCACCCTGAGACCGACGTTCAGCAACCGGCAACCTTCGCGCGTCCCGAAAAGCGAAGGGCCGCGGTGCGGGCTTTCCACCCGGCCCCGCGGCCCTTCCGGCATCCAAATCAGTGGCGGTGCTCTTCCACCACGGTGCGTTCATGAACGTCGTCGTGGTGGTCGTGAACGACCGGGCGGTCGCGATGATGCTCCTCGACGGTCGAATGGGTGTGCTCGACCTCGTCATGGTGACGGTCCCCGTGGATCGCGACACCGCCAGGACCGACATCCACGTGCTGGGCGAATGCGCCGATTGGGGTGAGCATGAGGGCAGCCGAGGCGGCCAGGGCGGCAATCGTGAGCTTCATCAGCATCTCCTTCGGTTCGAATCGATCTTGAAATGCACGTCTTTGCAAAACCGTTCCGGGACTATTTCTGCTCGGTTTCCGTTCGCGCACAGGGCGAATATTCGAGACCGAACCATTGAATTGTGCTTGGCGCATCGAGGGGGGTCCCGTCGTGGATGCGCCACTTGCTGAAGAGCAACGTACGACCACGCGTGCGGACCGACGGGAGCCGTCGATGGACTTGGCAGGCCGTGGCGTTCATCGTGAGTTCAAGTCGCAGGCGGCACGGCTTGTGTTGATAGGCCGGAATCGCGGATAAGGGCGGCGATGGGCTTCGGTGGATGGCATAGGCGCCGGCGAGCGGTGCGTGACGGGTGGGCGTTCGCCGTCCGCACGGTCATGCTCGTGCTGGCTCTCGCGTTCGCCGCCCCGTCCGCAGGGCTCGTCGAGGATCTGGCCTTCCATGCCGGCAGCCGGCATCGGGCCACGGAACTGACGTCGGTCGAGATCTTCGCCTCGTCCGAGGCCGCCGATCCCGGCCTCGCCTGCCACGTCCATTGTGGCTGCCACCAAGTGGCCGCCCTGCATGGCGCCCCCGTCGCGCCGACGCCGGACCCTCGGCAGCCGTCCTACGCACGGACCGTGGAGGCTACGGCCGCAATCGCGCCCGACCGGCTGGCACGACCGCCCCGCGCCTGAGGTGACGCCGCGCGCGAATGCGCGCGGATTGCATCCGGCCGCCCCTGCGGGCCCCGGATCCGTCCCTTCATGAAACCAGCGGACCGACCGCGGGGGCATGCGTGCCCACCCGGCGTTCCGGTCGAGGCCCAAATGCGCATCCTCCTTCTCGCGGTCGCCCTGGCCGCCGGCATCGCCGTCGGCGCGACCGTGCCCGCCGTCTCGGGCTTCGTCCGCAACACCCTGTCGGCGGCGGGGGTGCCGCCGACCCTGTTCGCGTTCACCGCCGGACCCGAGGCCACGTCGCCCGCGGCCAAGGCCGACCATGCCGCGGGGGACGGCCACGACCACGCCGAGCCCGCGAAGGCCGCGGAGGGGCACGCCCACGGCGAGCATGCGCACTCCGAGGCCGAGGGCGAGGAAGGCCACGTCAAGATGTCGGCGGAGCAGATCGAGACGCAGGGGATCCAGGTCGCCAAGGCCCACGGCGGGACCCTGGCCCGCCACCTCCTCGTTCCGGGAACCATCACCCCGGACACCGACCGGATCGCCCGCGTCCCCGCCCGCGTGGTCGGGACCGTGGCCGAGATGCGCAAGCGCCTGGGCGATTCCGTGCAAAAGGATGAGGTCGTCGCCGTGCTCGACAGCCGCGAGGTGGCCGATGCCAAGAGCGACTATCTCACCGCCCTGGTCCAGGCCGAGCTCCAGAAGATCAACTACGACCGCCAGCAGAAGCTGCTCGCGTCGCAGGCGGCGTCCGAGGCCGCCTTCCAGAATGCGCGCGCCGCGTTCCTGGAGAACCAGCTGCGGGTCGACCTCGCCCGCCAGAAGCTGTCCGCCCTGGGTCTGAACGCCGCCGAGGTGGCGGCCGCGCAGAAGCGGGACGAAGCCACGCCGAATACCTCGACCCTGCGCCGTTACGAGCTGCGTTCGTCGCTCTCGGGCCGCATCGTCGAGCGCAAGGTCGACGTCGGCACCACGGTCGGCAGCCAGGGCGACCCGGCCGACCTCTACACCGTGGCCGATCTCTCGACGGTCTGGATCGAGCTCTCGGTGCCGACGTCGGACCTCGCCAAGGTCAAGGAGGGCGCCGACGTCACCGTCACGCCGAGCCAGGAAGGCGGCGAACGGCACGAGCGGGGCAAGGTGATCTTCGTGAGCCCGCTGCTGAACGCCGACACCCGCGCCGCCCGGGTCGTCGTCGCCCTCCCGAACAAGGACATGGCGTGGCGGCCCGGCACCTACGTCACCGCCGAGGTCGAGATCGCGACCGACCAGGTTCCCGTGCGCGTGGCCAAGGCGGCGCTGCAGACCATCGAGGGCAAGCGCGTGGTCTTCGTGCGAACCGAGGAGGGCTTCGAGAAGCGCGAGGTCGAGCTCGGGCGCTCCGACGACGAGGCCTACGAGGTCGCCTCGGGCCTGAGGGCAGGCGAGGATATCGCCGTCGCCAACACCTTCCTCCTCAAGGCCGAGCTCGGGAAGAGCGAAGCCGACCACGACCATTGAGGAGCGGGTCATGATCAGCCGTGTTCTCGACTTCTCCGTCCGCCAGCGCTGGCTGGTGCTGCTCCTCACGCTGCTGGCGGCGGGCTTCGGCGGCTACGCGCTGACGAGGCTGCCCATCGACGCGGTCCCGGACATCACCAACAACCAGGTGCAGATCAACACGACGGCCCCCTCGCTCTCGCCGGTCGACATCGAGAAACAGGTGACCTACCCGGTGGAGACCGCGCTCGCCGGCATCAAGGGGCTGGAATACACCCGCTCGCTCTCGCGCAACGGCTTCTCGCAGGTCACTGCCGTCTTCGCGGAGAAGCTCGACATCTACTTCGCCCGCCAGCAGGTCGCCGAGCGCCTCGCCCAGGTCAAGCAGGACCTGCCGCCCGGGGCCGAGCCGCATATGGGCCCGATCTCCACGGGGCTCGGCGAGATCTACATGTGGTCGATCCACTACGCCAAGCCCGCCGAGCGCAAGACCGCCGCCCCGGGAAAGCCGGGCTGGCAGCCGGACGGCAGCTACCTGACCCCGGAGGGTCAGCGCCTGCGGACCGAGCTGGAGCAGACCGCCTACCTGCGCACGGTCCAGGACTGGATCATCCGCCCCCTGATCAAGACGGTCCCGGGGGTCGCGGGCGTCGACGGCATCGGCGGGTTCGAGAAGCAGTACCACGTCCAGCCCGACCCGACGAAGCTCGCCGCGCGCGACCTCTCCTTCGCGGACGTCGCACGGGCCCTGGAGACGAATAACGCCAACCAGGGGGCGCGCTACCTGGAGGACAACGGCGAGGGCTACGTCGTGCGTGCGGCCGGCCGCCTGGAGAGCATGGACGAGATCGCCGACGTCGTCGTGGCCACGCGCGGCGGCGTGCCCGTCCGGATCAAGGATGTCGCCGACGTCCGCATCGGGCGCGACCTCCGGACGGGCTCCGGCAGCGAGGATGGGCAGGAGGTCGTCGTCGGCACCGCCCTGATGCTGATCGGCGAGAACAGCCGCACGGTGGCGGCCGCCGTCGACGCCCGCATGGCGCAGATCCGCAAGTCCCTGCCGCCGGGCGTCGAGGTCCAGACGGTCCTCGACCGCACCCGCCTCGTCGAGGCGACGATCCGGACGGTCGCCAAGAACCTCGCCGAGGGCGCGTCCCTCGTGATCGTCGTCCTGTTCCTGCTGCTCGGCAACATCCGGGCCGCCATCATCACGGCCCTGGTCATCCCGGTCGCCATGCTGATGACCATGACCGGCATGGTCGAGGCGAGGATCTCGGCCAACCTGATGAGCCTCGGGGCGCTGGATTTCGGGCTGATCGTCGACGGGGCGGTGATCATCACCGAGAACGCCCTGCGCCACCTCGCCGAGCGGCAGCACGCCCTCGGGCGGCCGCTCGACACCGAGGAGCGCCTGGAGACGGTCCGGGCCTCGGCCGAGGAGATGATCAAGCCGTCCCTCTACGGGCAGGCGATCATCATCCTGGTCTACGTGCCGCTCCTGACCTTCACGGGGGTCGAGGGCAAGATGTTCGAGCCGATGGCGCTGACCGTGATCATCGCGCTGGTCTCGGCCTTCGTGCTGTCGCTGACCTTCGTGCCGGCCCTGATCGCCATCGTGATCACCGGCAAGGTGACGGAGACGGACAACCTCATCATCCGCGCGTTCAAGGCCGCCTATCGACCGGTGCTCGCCGCGGCGGTGCGGATGCCCGTCCCGTTCGTCGGCGGGGCCGTGCTGCTCCTCGTCGGGGCCGGCGTGCTGTTCACGCGGCTCGGGACCGAGTTCATCCCGCAGCTCGACGAGAAGAGCATCGCGCTGAACGCCACCCGGATCCCATCGACTTCCCTGACCCAGTCGCAGGCGATGCAGATCAACGTCGAAAGGACGGTCTCGAAGTTTCCGGAGGTGGCCTACGTGTTCTCGAAGACCGGCACCGCCGAGGTCGCTTCCGACCCGATGCCGCCGAACTCGTCGGACACCTTCGTGATCCTGAAGCCGCAGGAGGAGTGGCCCGACCCGAGCCTGTCGAAAGCCGACCTGCAGGAGCGGATCGAGAGGGCGGTGGGGGCGCTCGCCGGCAACGTCTACGAGTTCTCCCAACCGATCCAGTTGCGCTTCAACGAGCTCCTGGCCGGCACCCGGGGCGACCTCGCCGTGAAGGTGTTCGGCGAGGAGTTCGAGCCGATGCTCAAGGCGGCCAACCAGGTCGCGGCGGCGCTGAAGGGCATCGCCGGGGCGGAGGACGTGAAGGTCGAGCAGACGGCCGGCCTGCCGTTCCTGGAGATCAAGATCAACAAGGCCGAGGCGGCCCGCTACGGCTTGAGCACAGGCGCCATCCAGGAGGTCATCGGGGCCGCCATCGGGGGGCGCGAGGCCGGCGTCGTGTTCGAGGGCGACCGCCGCTTCCCCATCGTCGTGCGCCTGACCGACAAGGTCCGGGAGGACCGGGAGGCCCTGGAGAACATCCCGGTGCCGCTGCCCCCGGGACCGAACGGGCGTGCGAGCTCCGTGCTGCTGAAGCAGGTGGCATCGTTCTCGGTCGCCGAGGGACCGAACCAGATCTCGCGCGAGAACGGCAAGCGCCGTGTGGTGGTCACCGCCAATGTGCGGGCGCGCGACATCGGCTCGCTCGTGGCGGAGGCGCAGGCGAAGGTGGGCGACCAGGTGCAGCTTCCGCCGGGTTACTACGTGACCTGGGGGGGGCAGTTCGAGAACCTCGCCTCGGCCAAGCGGCGCCTGATGGTGGTGGTGCCGGTCTGCTTCTTCCTGATCTTCCTGCTCCTGTACTCGGCGCTGGGCAGCCCGCGCGACGCGCTGCTGGTGTTCAGCGCCGTGCCGCTGGCGCTCACGGGCGGCATCCTCGCCCTGTGGCTGCGCGGCATGCCGGTCTCGGTGCCGGCCGCCGTCGGGTTCATCGCGCTCTCGGGCGTGGCGGTCCTCAACGGCCTGGTGATGCTGACCTTCATCAAGCAGTTGATCGCGGAGGGGCGACCGAAGCGCGAGGCCATCCTGGAGGGTGCCATGACCCGCCTGCGTCCGGTGGCGATGACGGCGCTCGTCGCATCGCTCGGCTTCGTGCCGATGGCCATCGCCACCGAGACGGGGGCCGAGATCCAGCGGCCGCTCGCAACCGTGGTCATCGGCGGCTTGATCAGCGCGACCCTGCTGACGCTGATCGTGCTGCCGGCGCTCTACGCCCGCTTCGGCAAGGCCGCGACGCCGAAGGCCACCAAGCGGCCGACGGAGACGGTGCCGCGGCACCTCAAGGCGGCGGAGTAGCCCCGATGCGCGTCTTCGCGATCACGGCCGCCATGGCCTCCCTGGCCGCCTTCGCCACCATTTCCGCATCGCCCGCGGTGGGGGGCGACGGCGGCGACGCACCGTTCGAATTGTCCTGGGGACCGGTCGACGCGGTGCCACATCCGCTCAAGGTCGACCGCGAGGCCAACCTGACCGCGCTCCACTATCCGCATGGCTGGCCGCCGGCCCTCGGGGCGGGCACCGCGGAGGTGGTCCTCGTGGTCTGCCGGGACGAAGGGCTGCAACAGGTGGTTTGGGTCGGCCTGCCGATGTCGGGCGAGGTCCTGGCGAGGACGCGGCGCGCCATCCACGACGAGGGCGTACGCCGCTATGGCGAGCCCGGACCGGGGCCCCTGGCCGATTCCGAGCTCTGGCCGGGGGGCCGCGCGCTCCTGGCCAGCCGTGAAGTCACGGATGGGCGGCGCGAACTCGTCATGACCGCATTCGGCCCCGGCTACCCGGCCTGCTCGGCGGCCCATCGCGACGCGACCGGACACCCGGCCGGCGCGCACGTCGCCGACCTGATCGGTGTCGACGCCCCCTGATGAGGCTCCACGGTACACATCCCGGCCGGGACGGCATGCGCGGGAGCGGATCGCTCGAAGACGGACGCACGTTCGGTGGTGCCCGGACGACGGGCATGGCCGGCGTCGGCCCCGCGACGTTCCAATGCGGCACGGCGGGGCGAAGTGACGAGGCCGCGACGAAGCCTCCTGTCGAGAGGAGCCACGAGCAGGGTCGGATGGTGAGGGCTGGCGTGCTCGATGGCGGAGCATGCATCGCCCGCCGGAAGCCTGCACCGGGCGGGCGGTCGGCACCGGCTGCCCTGGCAAGCCCCACGGCGGCCGGAACGCCTCGGTCCATGGCCGCGCCCCTGATCGGGCTTCGGCGGCCTCGGGGCCGGGGCCCCGACGGCGCCTGGCGCCGTGCATTGGCGTGCCTGCTCGCCTTCACCCTGATCGTCGCCCTCGTGGCCCCGGCCCCGACATCGCCCCGGGTCGGACCGGACCACGAGAATAGGCTCGGCACGTTGTCCCTGTTCGACCCGGATGCGACCGTGTCGGCCGCGGACGACCGCTCGGACCGAGGGCGCCATGGATCGGCCCGGTGCAACGGTTGCTGCTCCTGCCACGCGGCCATTCGGCCCGACGGCGGCTTCGCGGTGCCCGCACGCGTCGCGCGGGCCCTGGAATTCCCGATTTCCGGCGTCGGCTTCCGGTCCCAAAAGGCCGCCCCGCCCCACGATCCGCCACGCGCCTGACCGCTCGGCCGCCGCGAGCCGCGGCGGCGCCCCGGGTCGAGAAGCCCCGTCCCGTGACCCGGATGTGAGTGCGCTCGCCTCGCGTGAGCGCGCGGCCCGTCGCCGTGACGAAGCCGCAGGTCGGAACCGCCTACGAAATCGGGTGGAGCGATGCGCGTTCCCAGTCCCCCCTTGACCAACCTCGCACGGCCGACCGTCGACCCCGGAGCCGAAGGTCTCCGGCCAGCCCGATCACGCCCGTCGGACGTCCCGGGCCCGTCGGTGCGAGGGAGCCCACTGCCGTCGGACACCCCGAAAACGGACTGCCCGCCCCGAGCGGGGCTCGGTCCATGTCGGCTCGGTCGGCGCACCCTCGCGGCGGCGCTCGCGGCCCTCGCGGCGAGCGCGGTCGGCAGTCCGCGGGCCGAGACGCTGGAGGGCTCGCTGGCGCGCGCCTACCGCGCGAACCCGGAGCTGAACGCGACGCGGGCGGCCTTGCGGGCGACGGACGAGGAGGTCGCGCTGGCGCGGGCCGGCTATCGCCCGACCGTCACCGCGGACGCGGACGCCGGGGTACGGAACGTGCAGGGGGCCGCCGGCGGCGAGCGCCTGGCGCGAACCTCGTTCCCGCGCGGTGCGGGGCTGACCGTCGGACAGACCCTGTTCAACGGGTTCCAGACGGACAACGACACCCGTCGCGCGGAATCGAATGTGCTCGGCCAGCGCGAGTCCTTGCGCTCCGCCGAGAACACGACCCTGTTCAACGCCGCGCAGGCCTACATGGACGTCCTGCGCGACACCGCGACCGTGGAGCTCAACCGCAACAACATCGCGGTCCTGGAAGAGCAGCGCCGCCAGACGAGCCTGCGCTTCCGGCTCGGCGAGTTGACCCGGACGGATGCCGCGCAGGCCGACGCCCGCCTGGCCGGAGCCCGCTCGCAGCTGAGCGCGGCGGAGGCGCAGCTCCGCGCCCGCACCGGCGTCTTCCGCCAGGTCATCGGCGTGGACCCGCGCCGGCTCGCCCCCGGGCGCCCGCTCGACCGCCTGGTCCCGCCACGTCTCGACCTCGCGCTCGGCTTGGGGCTGGCCGAACATCCACGGATCCTCTCCGCGCTCCACGCGGTCGATGCCGCCGAGGCGCAGGCGAAGGTCGTCGAGGGGCGGCTCTACCCGCGGGCCGGCGCCTCGGGCGTCGTCCAGAGGCGCCGCGACGAGGAGGAGCCGGGGGACGATGTCCTCGCGGCCGGGCTCGTCGGGCAGGTGACGGTTCCCGTCTACGAGGGCGGGCAGGTCTACGCGCAGGTCCGGCAGGCCAAGGAGCAGGCCGGACAGGCGCGCATCGAGGCGGAGCAGGTGCGCGACGCCGTCCGCGCCGGCATCGTGGCCGCCTGGGCGCAGCTTGAGGCCTCGAAGGCGCAGGTCGCCGCCTCGCAGGCCCAGGTCCAGGCCAACGAGGTGGCGCTGGCCGGCGTGCGGGAGGAGGGGCGCGCCGGCCCGCGCCCCACCCTCGCCGTCCTGAACGCGCAGCAGGAATTGCTCAACGCCCGGGTGGGCTTGGTCGTGGCGCAGCGCGACCGCGTCGTGTTCTCCTACGGCGTGGTCCAAGCGCTCGGCCGCCTCACCGCGCGCCTCGCCGAGCTGCCCGTGCCCCCCTACGGCGCCAAGGCCCACTTCGACCAGGTCGAGGATCTCTGGGCGGGCCTGCGCACCCCCGACGGCCGCTGACGCCCGGACCGCGTGCCGCCGCCCGGGGCCGCCTTCCCCCGGGATCGCCCGCGGCCCGGCCACCCTGCGCCACCCCAACTCCCAAGCCCGCCGCTGCGGAACGGCGCGGGAAGCCCCGAAGCCCTCACGAGAGAGGGCCGGACACCATGTCGGAGCCCTTCTTGGTCACGCCCTCCCTGATCCATGCCCTGGCCCACCGGATGGCCTGGGTCGACTACCCCGACAGCCACTGGTGGGTCGACCTCCTGGCCCTGCTCGCCTTCGTGGTCGCACCGGCCTGGATGGGATGGCTGGCGATCCGGCTCGGCCTGCGATGGCTGGGACCGGGAAGACGTCGACGGCTCCATCCGGTCGCCGTTCCGTCGCGCGAGCCCCGGGCCGGATCGGTGCCGCCGAGGCCGGGGGGCGCCCGCGACGGCAGCTATGGCTGGTGCCTGGAGCGTTTCGTCGTCCGTGCGACGCTGCGCTTCCAGCTGCGTCTCGTGCTGCTCTCGCTGCTGACGCTGCCCGCGGCGTGGCTCCTCCTCGAAATCCCCAAGCACATCATCAATCGCGCCATCACCGACGCCGATGGGGACGGGCATCCGGAGATGGTCGTCCTCGGCTTCACCCTGAGCCAGGTGGAGCTGCTGTTCGCCCTGTGCGGGAGCTACCTGGCCGTGCTCACGCTCGGCGGGCTCGCCAAGTATGCGGTCAACCGCTCGCGCGGGCGCGTCAACGAGCGTCTCGTGCGCCGCCTGCGCCTCGCCATCCTCCGTCGCGCGCGCGACGAACCCTCGCCCGACCGACGGGCGGCGCTGGCGGCCGCGGCCATGCAGGAAGTCGAGCCGATCGGCTATTTCGGCGGGAGCCTCGTCGTCGTGCCGCTCGTGCAGGGCGGCACGCTCGCGACCAGCATCGCCTTCCTGCTCCTCCAGAACGCCGCCCTCGCGCTGGCGGCGCTGATGATGCTGCCGGTCCAGCTCACGCTGCTGCCGCCCCTGCAGCGGCGCCTGAACGCGAAGGTGCGCGAACGGGTCCACGCGACGCGGGCCCTGGGAGGCCTCCTGACCGCGGCGCCGTCCGGTCGGGAGGCCGCGCCGCCTCGCGACCGGCCCGCACGGACGCCGGCCCGGTCGCGGCAGATGCGCCTGGCCGAGGACCTTGAGCGCGTGCGCGTCGAGATCAACGACCTCAAGGGCCGTCTCAAAGGCCTGTACAACTACACCTCCAACCTGACGCCGTTCTTCTTCTTCGCGATCGGCGGCTACCTGGTCGTGCAGGAGCGCCTCTCGCTCGGCGCGCTCGTCGCCGCGCTGGCGGCCTACAGGGAGATCGCGCCGGCCATGCGCGAGGTGTTCGATTTCGTCCAGAGCTGGTCCGACGCGAACGCCCGGTTCGAGGAGGTCACGACGGCGATCCGCCCCGCTCCGCCCGGCCCTGCGCCCCGGTAGGCCCGAGCGGCCAAGCGCTCAACCCGGTCGCTCCGGCCGGCCCGGCGCGCCCGCGGCGGGCGGCAGGAAGGCGAGGCGCAGGAGGTCGACGAGGTGGCGGCGGTTCACGAGGAACAGGATCGCGGCGAGCCCGAGATAGACCCAGGCGAGCACGGACAGGGTCGCCACCGTGCGCGCCGCGTCGTCCCGGTAGGCGAAGGCCAGCCCCAGCTGCAGGCAGAAGAGGCTCGCCAGGGCGAATGCCGAGACGAGGCCGAGGCGTAGCCGCAGCAGCAGGCCCAACGCGAACAGCGATTGCGCGGCGGTCAGGAAGAACTCCTCCGCCTGGCGGGCGTCGAGCGGCAGGTTCGCCAGCGAGCCCGCGCCGACGCTCATCGCGAGCGGCAGCATGCCGACCAGCAGCGTCCACTGGCTGATCTTGTCGCTGACCAGGGCGCCGAGCCCGTTGGCGGCCCGGCCCGCCAGAACGAACAGGACCGCGACGGTCATGGCCGGGGCTTCGCTCGCCAGCGGCGCGAGCCACTGGATGAGCAGGAACTCGTCGAGGCCGAGGACCCGGCCGGCGCCGACCAACGCCTCGGCGAACGGCTCGGCCGAGATCAGGATGACCCCGCAGGCGGCCAACGTCAGGGCCGCCGTCGCGGCCCACCGTCCTGCCACGGGCAACGCGTTCAGAGCGGCGGCAGGGCCGGGCTCCTCGTCCTCACCCTCGGCCTCGGGCGCGCCGCGGGTGCGCCAGACGTAGGCGCCGAAGAACGCCGCCAGGACCATGAAATCGAGCAGCCCGATGCCGTCCTTGAGCACGATGACGAAGGCGTACAGGCTTGCCAGGAGCAAAAAGGCGACCTCGACCGCGTTGGCTCGGGTCAATTCCACCGCGCGGCCGCCCCCCCGAGCCCAATGGATGGCGACCAGGAGCGGCCAGGCCAAGCCGACGAGCAGCCGGTTGGCCCCCGTCATGTTGGCGGCGGCGTAGTGCACGTACTCCGACCCCGGCCCCACCTTGCCGGCCTGGTAGGCGTAGTAGAGGTCGACCGCATATTCGGGCAGCACGGTCACGAGGGCGACGACCGCGATGATCAGCCCCTGCGAGACGTGCCGCTCGGCGGCTTCCGCCCCCCAGGACAGCAGGAAGCCGGCCGCGAGGATGGCGGCCCCGAAGGCCGCCGTCTCGCCGATGGGCCCGACCTGCAGGCCGGTCAGCCGCAAGGTCAGGGCCGGCGTCGCCGCCGCGACCACGAGGGCGACGAGCATCAGGAAGCGTCCCATTCCGTCCCTCCTCGTCACACGCCCGGGCCGCGGCCGCCGGGCGCGGGCGGTCCTCTTCGGCGGGCGCCGCCGGCGGGCGGACCCATGGCCGCGACAGGGTGACCGAACCGCGCCGGGCACCCCGCCCGATGTCTCCGGCGACCGCGCCCGATCCCGCCGCCATCACCCCGGCGGCGCTCGCCCGAAGCGCGTGGTCGGCCGGTCGGAGGGCGCTCGGCCCGGCCCTCCGGAAGGACCGGTGCGGCCGCGCCGAACGGCTTGCGCGAGCCGAGGACGCACCGGGTCCGCAGGGCGGCGCCGGCGGTCGCCGGCGAGGCGGCGACCGCCCGGATCGAGCCCCTCACGAAATCTCCCCCGCGGCACCGGCGCGGCGCCGATCGGACACGAGGAATCCGCCGAGGAACAGCAGGACCGCCCCGGCGGAGATCCAGACGTCGGCCAGGTTGAAGGTAAACCAGCGGATGCCGCCGGTGTGCAGGTCGAGGTAGTCGGTGACGACGCCGTCCATGAGCCGGTCGACGAAATTGCCGGCCGCCCCGCCCGCCATCGCGGCGAGCCCGAGGCGTTCGAGGCCCCCGCCCGCGGCCAGGGCCCAGCCGGCCACGAGGCAGGTGAGCGTGCCCTGGATGGCGAGGAGCAGCGCCAGGGAGGACGGATCGTGCGCCGGGAACAGGCTGAAGCTGATGCCGTGGTTGAACGACAGGCTCAGGTCGACGAAGGGCAGCGCGCCCCTGACGGCGCCTTCGTCCAGCCACGCCTCGGCCACGGCCTTCGCGCCGAGGTCGATGGCCGCGGCGGCCAACGCCACCCCGGCCACGGTCCCGGCCCGGCCGGCCCACCCCGACAGGAAGATCATCACGCCCTCAGGAGACGGAGCGCGTTGGCCGTCACCAGGACGGTCGCGCCGGTGTCGGCCAGGATGGCCGGCCAGAGGCCGGTGATGCCGGCGATGGTCGTCACCAGGAACACCGCCTTCAGGCCGAGGGCGATGGCGACGTTCTGGCGGATGTTGCCCAGGGTCGCCCGCGAGAGGGAAACCAGCGCGGCCACGTCGCCCACCCGGTCGTTCAGCACCGCCGCGTCCGCCGTCTCCAGGGCCGCGTCGGTGCCGCCGCCCATCGCGATGCCGACGCTGGCGGCGGCGAGGGCCGGCGCGTCGTTGATGCCGTCGCCGACCATGGCGACCGGGCCCATCTCCTTCAGGGCAGCGATATCGGCGAGCTTGTCCTGTGGCAGGAGCTCGGCCTTCACGTCGAGGCCGAGCTCGGACGCGACCGCCTCGCCCGTGCGCCGGTTGTCGCCGGTCAGCATCACGCTGCGCACGCCGAGCTTGCGCAGGGCCGCGATGCCGGCGGCCGCGTCGGCGCGGGGCTCGTCCCGGACCGCGATGGCACCCAAGGCCTCGGCGCCCCGGACGACGATGACCACCGTCTTGCCGCCGGCCTCCAGTGCCGCGACGGCGCGCTCGGCCTCGGGGCTGAGCCGCGCGCTCTCGGCGGCGTGGCGCGGCGAGGCGACGAGCACCGTCTGCCCCATGACCGTGGCCTGCACCGCCTTGCCGGGGATGGCGCGGGCGTCCCGCGTCGGCCGCAGCGGCACCCCGTCCGCGCTCGCCCGGTCGAGGATGGCTCGGGCGATGGGGTGGCTGGACCCGTTCTCGACCGCGGCGGCCAGCCCGAGAAGCGAGCGTTCCGATGCGTCCGGGGCGAAGACTAGGATATCCGAGACCCGCGGACGTCCCGCGGTCAGCGTTCCGGTCTTGTCGAACGCGACCGTGCGCACCCGCCCGATGACTTCCAGCGCGGCCCCGCCTTTCACGAGCAGCCCGCGCCGCGCACCGGCGGCCAGTCCCGAGGCGATGGCCGCCGGTGTCGAGAGCACCAGCGCGCAGGGGCAGGCGATCAGGAGGAGCGCCAGGCCCCGATAGACCCAGGTGCCCCAGTCGGCGCCGAGCAGCAGCGGCGGCACGATTGCGACCGCGGCGGCGAACACGAAGGCGATGGGCGTGTAGACCGCGCTGAACCGGTCGATGAAGCGCGCCGTGGGCGATTTCGACGCCTGCGCCTCCTCGACGAGGTGCAGGATGCGGGCGACCGTGTTGTCGGCCGCCGTCTTGGTGACCCGGACCTGGAGCGCGCCGTCGGCGTTGACGCTGCCGGCATAGACCGGGTCGCCGACCTCCTTGGGCTTCGGGACCGACTCGCCGGTGATGGGGGACTCGTCGAGGCTCGACGCGCCGTCGGTGATGACGCCGTCGGCGGGCACGCGGTCGCCCGGCCTGACCACGACGACCTGCCCGATGGCCAGCGACGCCGCGGGCACCTCGCGGATGGTGCCATCGGCCTCGTCGACGACGCGGGCAATCTTCGGCACCAGGGCCGCGAGTGCCTTGATGCCGGCCCGCGCCCGGCCCGCCGCCACCACCTCCAGCATCTCGCCGACCGTGAACAGCAGCACGACGATGGCAGCCTCCTCGGCGGCGTGGATGGCGAGCGCCCCCGCGGTCGCGACCGACATCAGCATCTCGATGGAGAAGGGCGTGCCGGCGAATGCCGCCACGGCCGCGCGGCGCCCGTAATAGGCGAGCCCGACGAGCGCCCCGGGCCAGTAGGCGTACTCGCCCGCCACGCCCGGCGCGATCCGCTCGACCAGGAAGCCGGCGGCGAACAGGGCGCCGATCAGGATGCCCAGCAGCGCCTTGCGGCTCCGCCAGACCGGCGGCTCGGGCTCAGCCGCGGTCTCGGCGGGCGGGGCGCCACCCGAGGCTTGCGCCATGGCCAGGTCCGCGGCCGTGGGGAGCGGCGCGACGCCGTAGCCAAGGCGCTCGATGCGCCCCTCCAATTCGGTCCTCGGCGTCGCGGCCTCGTCGAGCGCGAGGTCGAGGACCTGGCTGCCGTAGTTCACGCGCACGTTCGCGACGCCCGGCAGCCGGGAGACGGCGGTCTCGATCTTCCCGGCGCAGGTCGGGCAGTCCATGCCCTTGACCCTGTAGCGCAGGGCCTGCGGACCGTTCGTGGGGAAGGAGGTGCGGTCCGCGCCGGCGGCCTGGTTCATGGTGCGCTCCGTTCGCCGGGCTCCTGGTCCGGACCGGGAAGGCCCCCTACATGCACCCTGTAGTCGCTACAGGGTCAAGGCCGTGCGCACCGCCTCTTCCATGACCATCGGCAGCCTCGCGGAGGCCACGCAGACCCGTGTCGAGACGGTCCGGTGGTACGAGAAGGTCGGGTTGCTGCCCCCGCCGGCGCGGTCGAGCGGGAACTACCGGCTCTACGGGCCCGAACACCTGCGCCGGCTGAGCTTCATCCGCCGCGGTCGCGCACTGGGCTTCACCGTGGAGCAGATCCGGGACCTGCTCGCCCTGGCGGACGACCGGGAACGCTCCTGCGGCGAGGTCGACACCATCGCCCGCGCCCATCTCGCCGACGTGGAGCGCAAGCTGGCCGACCTGACCCGGCTCGCCTCGGAACTGCGCGAGGTCATCGGCCAGTGCGGCTGCGGGTCGGTCGCCGACTGCCGCATCATCGAGGCCCTGTCGCCGTTGGGTGAGCCCGCCTAAGCGATCTGGGCCCAAGGTCAGCGGCCGACGTAGGGGGCATCGGCACCCGGCTCCCGAACAACCCCTTGGCCACGAACCCGCGGCACGCGACGGCGACGACCCGCGTTCCTCCGGCCCGAAAGTGGCGTTCCACGCGAACATCCCCGCTCGGCCCGACCAGCATCGCGGGCTTGCCGCCGCGACCATCCGGGACCCGGGGATAACAGGCCAGCGGCCAAGGCCGGACAGGCCGGCGCGGCCAGCCCACGAACGAAAAAAGACAGTACCACGCGAGGCGAACTCAGAATAGAACGGCCTCGGAAACCAAGAAGCCCACAGGTTGGAACCTGTGGGCTTCACACGGGCCGGAGCCCATGGGTTGCTGACGGCGCACCGTTCAGCGTTGACGGATCGGATATGAGTGCATGGGGCTGGATAGTCAAGCGGGAAAATCCAGGATCCGGGCCGCACTCTACATCGACGGGTTCAATTTGTATCATTCCGTCAATGATTTAGGAGAGTCCTTCCTGAAGTGGTGCAACTTCTGGAAGCTGGGGGAGTCGATCATCCCGCGCCAGTCGGAGGAGCTCGTCCGCGTCGTGTTCTGCACGGCCTATTACCCGGGCGATCACAGCAAGAAAATCCGCCACGAACGCCTGGTCCGGGCCCTCAAGCTGGTCGGCGTCGAGACCGTCCTAGGCCACTTCAGCCATGAAGATGCCAAGTGCCGGGATTGCGGCTCCATTTGGCAGAAGCCGACCGAGAAGGCGACGGACATCAATCTCGCGCTCAGCGTCTATGACGATGCCGTACAGGACGTCATGGATACTGCATATCTCCTGACGGCAGATACGGACCAGGCGGCGACAGCCAAGCTGTTCGCCAAGCGCTTTCCCGGCAAGAAGCTCGTCAGCGTCAGCCCCCCGGGCCGGACCCACTCGCAGCATATCCTGTCGCACACCCCGCACAAGATCGCGCTCAACCGTGAGCATATCGAGAGGGCGCTGTTCCCGGGGCTCGTCACCGCGGAGGGGCAGGCTTCCGTCATGCGCCCGCACGAGTACGACCCGCCGGCCGGATACGTGATGTGGGACCAGCGTCCGAAGCCCGCGCCCAAATCGGGGGCGAAGGCGGCCGCGCCGGCGGCGGCGATGCCCGAGCGCTGAACGCGCCGCGGCCTCAGGCCGGTTCCCCGCCCCGGGACCACGCGAACGTTGACCGTCCGTCCTTCCCGAACAGGATGACGTCGTAGGTATCGGGCTGCATGTCCTCGGCCTCCATGCCGGTCGAACCGGCCGGCATGCCCGGCACGGCCAGGCCGGTTCCCTCGGGGCCCTGCGCGAGGAGGCGCTTGATCGCCCCGGCCGGGACGTCAGGCTTCCCGGGTCCGCTTCCGCATCCGAAGTTGCCATCGCTCAAGCCCGGCAGAGGCGGCAACCTTCCCCGCTGCCGTCTCCGCGCAGCGATGCACCTGCCTCCGCAGCCACGTATGGGCCGGTTCGCTCCGCATGCGCGGACGCCAGGGTGACGTTGGGGCGGGCCGCCGCATGGGTGACGTTCAGCTCCTTGAGCAGGGCTTCGAGCGCGAGCAGCGAGCCGACACGGCAATCGCGATATCCAGTGTTTGACTCCTGGACCTGCAAGCCGGGTGCCCCGCCGCCGGGGCGGCCGGCACCTTTGCCGACAAGCGGACCGCAGGTCGCGTCGGGGCCGCCGTCGGTCGGAAAGACCGCGCGGAGCGACGGGTCGACGATGAACCCGGTGCCAGCCTGTCGTGATCCCGGACGCCCGCCCGCGCGATTCCTTCGGGACATGACCTTCCATCCGCGGCGGTCGCGGTGCAGGCTGGACGGGATGGTCCCGGGAGAAACGCATGGACGAGGTCGACGAGCGACGGCTCGCCGCCATCCTGGTTGCCGATGTCGTCGGCTATAGCCGCCTCATGGGCGTCGACGAAGCGGGGACGCTGCGCCGCCTCAGGGGCCTGCGCCGGGAACTGCTCGATCCGCGCATCGAGGCGGCCCGGGGCCGCGTCGTGAAGTCGACCGGCGACGGCCTGATCGCCGAGTTCCCCAGCCCGGTCCGGGCGGTGTCCTGCGCCGTCGCGATCCAGCGAGCGATGCTGACGCGCGAGGCCGGCGTGTCCGACGACCACGCGTTCAGGCTGCGCATCGGCATCAACGTCGGCGACGTGGTCGCCGAGCCTGACGGCGACCTCTACGGCGACGGCGTCAACGTGGCGGCTCGGCTCGAACCCTTGGCGGAGCCGGGCGGGATCTGCATCTCGCACACGGTTCACGATCAGGTACGGGACAAACTCGGCTACCCATTCGAGGACCGGGGCAAGCAGGCGTTGAAGAACATCGCCCGGCCGGTCGGCATGTTCGCACTGCCCGCCGCGGCCATACTGTCGATGCCGGCCGAGGATGACGGGCAGACCGAACATGGGGTCCGGGTCCGGCCCGCGGCGCGCCGGTTGCCGAGACGTCGCGCGCTCGCCGGCGGGCTGCTCATCCTCATCGCCCTCGGCGGCCTCGGGCTTTGGTCCTGGATGACGCCACGCGAGACGGGACAGGTCCCGCCGACGACCCTGGCCGACGGTCGTATCGGCGCGGACTGGATGCCGGCCGCGGAAATCCGCCAGAAGCTTTTGGACACGGGCTACACGTCGGTCACGGAGCTCAAGCCGGATGACGGGCTGTGGGACGGCAAGGGGATCAAAAACGGCATGGAGGTGCGGTTCCATGTCGATCCGCGGACGGGGGCGATGCTGTCCGAGAGGACGGACGACTGAGACGCCGCAGTCCGAGCGGGGCGCAGCTCCGGTCCCGGGGGTGGCCCTCAACTACCCGTGGCCGGCGAAAGCGGCGCGCCGTAGCGGAACGTCGAGGTGCCCCCGGACCGCTCGGTGAATGTACCCTCCCCATGGTCGGCTCGCGCCGTCGTCACGGTGCCGTGCAGGATGCCCGCGCCGGTGCAGTCGACGCTCACCGGTACGGGCGCATGCTTGAGATCCAACGTGAAGCTGCCGCTGCAGGCGACGTACCCCGTCCCGTCGCGCGTGAAGAAGCTGACCCGTAGGAGGCGGACCGACGCGTGGCCGGTCAGGACGCTGCCGTCGATGCGTTGGATCCGGAAAGGCAGGGAGTCGAAGCCGACCGTGCTGCCGCCATCGTCCGAGCCAAGCTGGATACCCGGTAGCGTTCCTCCCCCACATCCCGATAGGAGCGGCAGCAGGATGCCTGCGTAGCCGAGAAGCGCGCGCCGCCTCATCGAAACCTCGTTTGCCATACCGTCCTTCACGTACGCTCGGCGCATGGGCCCACGTATCGCCCGCGCTGCCTGACGGTCCCGGGCTACAGCGTCGCTCATCGCCGGCGCCTTCCGGATCTCTCGGCGGTCACCGTACGTCCTCAAGCGGCTAGAGGGTCAAGAGACCGCGGCGCCCGCCGACCGGCGGCGTAACACGTAGCGGATGCCGTCATGCGTTACGCGTTCCCCGCGGAGTCTCGCACCTACGTCGCCCAGGGCATACGACGCGTCGTCGCGGCGGTTCGCAGGGACATGGCCGCAACCCCGGCCCGCCCGTGCGGACGAAACGCGCCGCCCCTAAGGCCAGACCAGATGCCCCGACCAAGGCTGCATCCGCCGTCAAGACGGAAACTCCGCGGGCCGTCACCCGAAGCCCGCCCGGGACGGCGCGAAAAAACCCGTGCGCAAGCCGGGCAAGGCCTGACGCGCGCAAGGCAGGTCCGACCCGGCGCGCCCGAGGACGGTTCCCGGCCGATCAGGCCCAGCTCAGCCCAACGGTCGTCCCGTCCACTTCGGCCTTCAGACCGGTGAGTTCCCGAAGCGCCTGCGCCAGCCCTTCGAGGGCTGCGTGGCCCGAGCCGTGCAGCGTCAGGTCCAACGCGCCTTCCCGGCATCCGGCAACCCCGACGGCCTCGTCGACGAGCCGACCGAGATGCGTCTCGGCGAAGTCGGCCCCCGCCTACCGGCCGTACAGCCTATCGTCGCGGACCAAGCCGTTGATGCGCGAGCTCGACCGCCTTTGCAGGAAGCGGTCTGCCAGCGCCTCCACGTGCGCGCGCCGGACCTAGGCCCCGATTTCCGCAGGGGTCACGTCATCGCCTCCCGTTAGGGCGAGCGGGCGACGGCACAGGGTGTCACCCGTTCCGCCCCGCCCCGGACATCGCGCTCTCGCCGTCCCATGGCTCCTCGCCGGCCACGGCGGCGAACCGCTCGCCCGCGAGCTCCGCGAACGGCCTGCCCTCTTGGATCCGTCCGCGCAGCTTGAACCGGAGCCGGCCGGGGCTGATCCTCTGGAACCGCTCGGACGCCCCGATCCACGTGGGGTCCATCCGCTCCAGGATCTCGTCCGCCGTCAGCGGGCCCGCCTCCGAGAGGAGGTCGTGGACCGCGTGCACGAAGCGGCGCCAGAACCGGCGCCTGCCCATCTCCTGGACCTCGGCCGCGGGGGACGGCTTTGCCGACCGGTCGGCCCCGGGTTCGGGTCGTGGCCCCGCGAGGCCGAAGCGGCCCTCGATCTCGGTGAGTCCCTCGCCCGACGCAGCCATCCGGAGCAGGTGGTACCGCAGCCAGGCCGGGGTCAGCGGGAAGCCGACTTTCTCGCCCCGTCGCCGCAGCGCGTCCGGCAATGCCCGGTAGATCGCGTGGGCCGGCATGGGCCCGCGCTCGCGCATCGCCGCCTCGACCGCGTCGCGCACCTCGGCCCAGAACGCGTCCGCCTCACGGGCGAACTTCCGCCCCATGAGGGCATCGACGAAGCCACGTGCCGCGGCCGCCTGCGTCCCGGGCGCCGCGGCGCTCCCCGGGCCGGCTTCGGCCTCGGGCTTCGCGACGCCGGCCGCCCGCAACCGGTCCAGCTCGGACTGCAGCGCCGCGACCTTGTCCTCAAGGTGGTCCACCTGCGCCGCGGCCTCCGCGAGGATCTCCTCGTGCCGCTCCCGGCGGCGCTCGACCTCGGCGAAGTCCGACAACCGCTCCCGCGTCGCCTCGACCCGGGCCTGTTCAAGCAGGTCCCTGGCCAGAGCGGCGAGGCGCTTCTCGAACGCCTCCGGCAGGTCCGCCTGCTCGATGACCGGATGGTAGCCCTCGTCCGCCTTCCACCTGGCGAGCGGTTGGGCGATGTCGCCGAACGAGCCGCCCCCGAGTTCCTTCCTGACCGAGCGGACGGAGACGCGCTCCTTCAAGCTCCCGGGCGGCGCCGGCCGCGCGCGTATCCGTGCCGCCGCCGACCTGACCTCGTTCTCAGTGACCATGCCCGTCATCCCCGACCGATGCCGGCATGATGGACGCGAGCGGTGAAGGAATGGTCGTCGCGCACGCCCCCGCCCGCACCGGGAAGCCTTCGGCGAGGCCGGGATGACCGGGCCGGTCGCGCGACGCGCCCCCGACGGTGCCTGCGAGCGGTTCCACGGCCCAAGGGCGCCGGTCGAGGTGCTGAGGACCGTAACGGGTAAACCGTAGCGTTATGCGTGACCCGTTACATCCGGCCCGATCCGCCTCGTCGAAGGCCCGTTCGGTCCGGCGGGACGATCGGGAGCGGCGCCGGCGTCGGACGGCGTGCCGAGGCGCATGCCGCATCATCGAGCCGAGGCGGCCCGGACGCGGCCACGGAAAGCAACCCCGCCTTAACCGAAGGGGCCGGAAATCTCTAGTGACTATAGATTTCTATAGCCTAGTTGATCGGACCTGCGGTAATATTCGTTCGTGCCAAGAGGCACGGACTCACTCACGGAGAATTCCCGTGATCGCAGCTTTCTTTTCCGAAGACATGTCGGCCAACCAGGCGGCGCTGCTCGCGAGCAGCGCCCTCGACCGCCGCGCCGCCGACGATGACGCCCCGCCGAGCCTCGTGGCCGGCAGCGGCCGGATCGTCGAGGCGCTCCCGAACGCCCTCGACGCCGCGCGCATCCACGGGCGCCATCTCATGGTCGCGCTGCCGCTTGCGCACCTCGGCGACCGCGCCGTCAGGAGCCGGGTCGACGTCGCGGTCGTCTCGTTCGGGCCGAGGCCGTTGGCGGCCTCCGCGGCCTTGCGCGCGATGGCCGCGGACGCGCTGCCCGACCTTCCGCCGCCCTGGCTGCTCGCCTGTTGCGGCAGCGCCCGTCCGGCCGGCCTGCGCGCCCTGCCGATGACGCTGAGGGGCCTCCGGCACGAGGGAGCGGCCCGACTGCTCGACGGCGAGCCCTGCGCCGGCCTGGAGCTCCTCTCCGCCGGCCTCGCCGCCGCGTTGCACCTCGTCGCCGAGGACCCGTACGCGCCGCGCCTCGATCCCGGCCGCCTCAAAGCGCTGTTCGACGAGGCCGGAACCGCCGCCGACCTGGCGCTCCGGACGACCCTGCTGGACCTCGCCGCCGACCTCGACGGCGACGAAGGCGATGCCGCGACGGCGCCCGCGCCGAGGACGCCGACCCGGCGTCCGAACCCGCGGCGGAAGCCGAGGGCGCCGGGACCGCGCAAGCTCGGGACCGCCAAGCCACACATCGCGCCACGCCACGCGGCGGGATGCGCGTTTGCCACACGAATCTGAGGGGGACGCCATGACCATCCGCACCAAGCCCGCCCGGAACGACACGCCCGCCACGCGTCCGATGCCGGACCCCGGCAAGGGCCGCCGCGCCCGCAGGCGCTCCGCCGCCAGGCGGGCCCTCGACCGGACGATGGGGCGCCTCGCGGTGCCGCACGTCGGGCTCGCCCCCCACGTCCCCGAACCGCATGCCGGCTGGGACGAGCCCCCGCTGCCGCTGTTGCTCGACGGCGACTTCGACTTCGACCACGGCGGTGACGGCGGGGCGGTGGACCTCGCCGGTCGCCTGCATCGCGCGATCCGCGACGAGGAGGATGACTGGGGCTGATCGCCAGACCCGGATGCGCGGCTCCGGCGTGCCCGCTCCGCCGCCAGGCGGGGGGGCGATGATGTCCACAGGTTGCTGTGGATATTAACCATCAGTACGCGAGACTACTTGCCTCGTTCCGAAAAACATTGCATTTCTAGTAGGTTTTGCGCTAATATTCGCCTCCTCAGCAACGCATGACTGACGCGACCGAGCCGGCGACCGCTTCGCCGGGCGGTCGCGTCCGTGCCTTTCACGGAGGCTCTCGTGATCAGCGCCACCTTCGGATGCTCCGGGCGCACGGACGCCACGCACGCCGCCCTGATCCTCACCGATACCCATGCCGCGCTCGGCGAGGCGGTGACCCTCGTGCGCATCACCTTGCCCGGTGAGGCGCACCTCCCCGAACGCCGTTACCGCCTCGACGAGGTCACGGTGGCGGAGCGCGAGGCCGGGACGGTCGGCGAGGCCGACGCCCTGGTCGCCGGGGAGATCGCCGCAGCGGCCGGCCGCCACGTGATCCTCGACCTGCCCGGGTCGTGCCTCGCGGATCCCGCGCTTCGCGCCCGCATCGACGCGCCCGTGATGGTGGTCGGCGCCACCCCGCTCGACGAGCACATGGCGGCCCTTGCGCTGGCCGACGACGGCGCGGAAGCCGGCGCCGGGCCGCCCGCGGCCGGCGGTGCGGTCCCGCGCGGGCCGGCGCCGGCATGGCTGCTGGGCTGCGGCCGCTCCGGCGGCGC
>CAXDNE010000031.1:0-39158 GCA_963990595.1 uncultured Methylobacterium sp. | reverse complement strand
ACCTCGATATCGGCGTGGAGGCCTTCTACACGCAGATCGGCCTGAAGAGCGGCCGCGCGATCGACGTCGACAAGAGCCCGACCGCCTACGCCAACGTCGCCGGCATCAACAACGGCACGTTCGCGGTCCGGACCGCAACGCAGGACTCGGTCTCCCAGGTCCGCTTTCGCGTCCAGCGCGACTTCTAGTTTCCCGGATCGAGGCCGGTTCGTCTCCCAAAGCTTCCCGGCCTTGATGTCCCCGTGCAAAGGGACCCGACTGGCCCGGCCGCAAGGCCGGGCTTTTTGCTGCCAAATCGTGCGGCCTTCAGGCGAATGCCGATGCAGTCGTCCAGGCCGTGAGTCATCGCCCCGCGTCCGGCGGAAGAGCGGACCCGATCTGCTCCGAGATGAAGTCCATGACGATCCGGATGGCGTGGTTGCGTCGCAGATCGGCGTGCACGACGAGGTATATGTCGCGTGCCAATGGTGCCACGTCGGCCGGAACCGGAACCACTCCCGCGTCCGGCGCGACGAGAAAGCTTGGTAGAGCCGCGATGCCCACGCCCTGCCGCGCGGCGGCGAGCTGACTCGTCAGATCGTTGCTCGAGAACACGACGCGGCGCCCGCCCGCGAAGGCGCGAAGCCATTCCTGTTGGGGGACGTGGTCGAGCGACCCGTCGTAGGCGATGAACTCCCATTGCTCCGGAGGGATCTGCACATATCCGGGAGCGGCATAGAAGCCGTAGGCGATCCGCCCGATCCTACGGGCGACGCTGCTCATCTCCGTCGGTTGCGCGAGGCGAACGGCGACGTCGGCTTCCTGGCGGCTCAGCGACACCGTCGCGGGGGTGCCCAGAAGGGACAGCTCGAGCTCGGGGTGCCGGGCGCGCAATTCCGCGAAGCGTGGTGCCAGGAAGGTGCTAGCGAGCGTGGGTGGTGCGCTCACCGTCACCACTGCCGACGATCCGACCTTGCGGGCCCGCACCGCGCGCTCGAGGGCGTAGGCCTGGGACTGCATGGACAAGGCCAGATCGGCGATCTCGCGGCCCGCATCGGTCATGCTCCAGCGTTTGGAAACGCGGTCGACGAGAGTCTCTCCCAGGGATTGCTCGAGCCCGGTGACTCGTCGGGCGACGGTGACGTGGTCGACCTTCAGCATGCGGGCGGCGCCGGAAAGGGTGCCGCTTTCCGCAAACGCCAAGAAGAACCTCACGTCGTCCCAGGCGAACATCGGTGCACCATTCCACATGCGATGCGGGAATTCTCACGTTCCCGAACGCGCTCGTCCAGCTTTATATGACGCTCGTCATCGAGATCCAGCGGTCGATGGTTGCGCCGCGCTTCCGGTTCGGATCGGGCATCGCGGCCCACCGCGCGCGATGCCGGCGGCCGCCTTCGTCGCGCGTCCGTCTTCCCGGCCGTTGGGTCGCACGGCGAGGAGTTGCCTTGTTCAAGATCCTACCGCTCTGCCTCGGCGCCTTCGCCCTGGGCATGGACGCCTACATCATGGCGGGTCTTCTGCCCGACATCGGACGGAGCTTCGACGTTCCTGCCGCCGTGGCCGGCCAGACGGTCAGCGTATTCACGCTGTGCTATGCCGTCTCCGCCCCGCTGCTCGGAGCCGCGACCGCCGGCAAGCCGGCGAGGATCGTCCTCGGCACCGCGCTCGTCATCTTCGTACTCGCGAACGCCCTCAGCGCGGTCGCCCCATCATACGCACTCCTGCTGCTGTCCCGCGCCGTCGCGGGGATCGGTGCAGGGCTTTTCAGTCCAGCAGCCTTCAGTGCTGCCGCGTCACTCGTTCCTCCCGAACGTCGCGGGCGCGCTCTGGGGATCGTGATCGGAGGCCTCGCCATGGGTACGGCCGCCGGCGTGCCCTGCGGTCTGACGATCGCCGACCATATGAGTTGGCGCACGACGCTCTGGCTGATCGCCGCCCTGGGCGGCTTGGCGCTCGCAGCCATAGTGTTGCGCCTGCCGTCGATCGCGACCTCGTCGGCGCCGCTGCTCCGTGCACGGCTCGCGATACTCGCCGACCGTCGGGTGGCGGTCACGATCCTCGTGTCCTTCATGACCTCCGCGGCTTCGATCGGCCTCTACACCTATGCGGCGGCGCTCCTGATCGCGTGGGCCGACGCGGCGGATCCCCTCCCCTTCCTATGGGCCTGGAGCCTGGGTGGACTGGTGGGGATCTACCTGTGCGGGTCGCTCATCGACGCGACGGGCAGTGCGGAATGGGTCCTGGCGGCGGTGCTCGTCGCACTCACGGCCGTGTTCCTGCTCCTGTATCTGATCCCCTTCGATCGGACCTTGATCCTCGCCTGCTTCGCGGCCTGGGGGGCCGCCGCCTGGTCGACGCAGACGCCGCAGCAGCACCGCCTCATTTCCCTGCATCCCGACAAGGGCAGCATCGGCGTCGCGCTGCAGAGCTCGGCCCACTACTCCGGCATTTCTGCCGGTTCCGCGCTAGGAGGGCTCGCGCTCGCCGGAGGCGTTCCGTTGATGCGCCTACCCTTGTTGGCGGCGGTTCTGGTCGGTCTGGCGCTGATCGGGCAGATCGGAATCGCCCTGCGCATCCGCCCCACTCCTGCCCGCGTACCTTCAACGACCTAACAGTCAGATCGTAGGCTTGGCACCAACTCAGGAGCTCGGACTCGGGCGGTCTTCCGCTGGATCGTGGAACGGGGCTGGCTTGGCTCTCCCTCTTCCGCCAACTCGCCATCCGCTACGAGCGGCGCGCCGACCCCCATCTCGCTTCCATTCGACTCGTCAGCTCAGCAGGAAGCGTGGCCGCACTGGCGCACGTCGGCGATGGTCTTGCGCATCGGCTCGACGCCGACCGCGCCCGGGATCACCTCGTCGCCGATGATGAACGACGGCGTGCCGGACAGACCCAGGCGGTCGCCGAGCCCCCGGTTCTCGCTCAGCGCGGTCTTCACCTCGGGAGAGGCCATGTCCTTCTGCAGCTTGGCGGTGTCCGCGCCGAGATCCTTGGCGACCTGGATCGCCCGGGCGCCGTTCACCCGGCCCTTGGTCTCCAGGAGCTTCTGGTGAAATTCGAACAGCTTGTCGCCCTTGAGCTGCTGGCGGACCGCGATCGCCACCTGGCTGGCCTCCAGCGATTCCGGGCCGAGCACCGGGAAGTCCTTGATCACCACCCGCAGCTTCGGGTCGGACTCGATCAGCGCCTGAACGTCCCCGAGCGCCTTGCGGCAGTAGCCGCAATTATAATCAAAAAACTCGACCATCGTGATGTCGCCCGCGGGGTTGCCGGCGACCACGTCGTGGGGGCCGTTGAGGAGTGCGTCGCGCGACACCTTGAGGGCGGCGGCCTGGGCGAGGCGCTGCGTCTCGGCCTGCCGCTTCTCGGCCTCGGCGAGGGCCTCCTGAAGCACCTCGGGATGCTTGATCAGGTAATCCTTGACGATCGCCTCGATGCCGGCGCGCTGCGCATCCGTGAAGGGCGCGGCGGGCGCTGCCGCATTCTGGGCGAGTGCCGGGACGGCGACGAGGCCGAGTGCCAGGACCAGCGCGTGCAGGGGTCGGATGAAGGGCATGGATCCTCGCTTGTGCGGCAAGCCTGGACAGCGCCTCTGTCCCGGAGAAAACGGAGCGACCGGTGGGAGCCCGACCGTGATGCTTCAGGGCGCGAGCTTCTGCCGGAAGAACTCGAGGATCTCGTCCCGAGCCTGTCGCGTCGGCTGCCCGTCCTCGTCGATGAGGTGGACGGTGACGACGTTGTGCGGCGTCTGGACGACCTTCTCGAAGAACTCCGGGACCTGCCGGTTCGCAGCGCTGTCCGGGAGGACGCGACCGACGAAGCGCGGACCGAGCGCGGCTTGATAGGCCGAGAACCGCTGCGCCTTGCAGAACCTATCGCCCTCGAAGCGATAAGCCATCACCGTGAGATCCTCGTCTTCCAGTCGGGACCGGACGGCCCTCAACTCGTCGTCCGACATCTGCAGCCCGGCGTCGTCGTCCAGGGGGAGAGCGGGCTGAGCGAGGACCGGCGCCAGCATCGACGGCTCGAGCATCATGCTGAGCGCGAAGTTGCCGGAGAAGCACATCCCGATCGCTCCCACGCCGGGCCCTCCGCAGGCGTCGTGTGCGAGCCTGGCCAACGCCCGGAGCCATTGCGTGACGGGCGCGGACGCGTTCGCACCGAAGGCCCTGAACTCGGCGCTCACGCAGGCCCGCTTGAAGATCGCCTGTCCGATCTCGAGATCGACCGGCTCGCCGTCCCGCCCGTAGAGCGACGGCATGTAGACGGTGAAGCCCGCCTCCCGCACCCATCGCGCGAAACGCGCGACGTGCGGGCTGATGCCGGGCAGCTCCGGCAGGACGATCACCGCGGGTCCGGCGCCGGACACATGGACCACCTTCGTGACGCCGTTCAAGTTGATCCGACGAGTTTCGAAGTCTTCCAGCGGGTCGTACTCGTCGAGTGTGCGCACCTGCATGCCTGCGATCCTACGATGTGCGTCCGAGTGGATGCGCTGCATTCCATTCCGTCGGCCACGGGCCGCCCGGACGTATCGTCACCCATCTAAATCGGAAGGCGACGGCATCCTGCGCTTCTTCCCGCGCGGGTGACGATGGGCGCGCACGCTCGACGATCTGCGAAGATCCGATCATCGATGCCCTCAGCTTACCAGCAGATCCTGAACCCGGAACGGCCCGAGGGGGCGAAAGGGCCGTTCCGGGTCGGCAGCCGAGAGCGAGCGCGCTCGGCTGGGCATAGCTTCTATTATGATAGCTAAGTTATGGCGAGACCACAAAAGTGCGATGCCGCACATGTCCGCGCCGATGTTTCATAGCGGAGCTACTCTACATACCCGCACTAAATGCGCGCATCCGCACAAGCGATCCGAGCAATTGCCAAATAGACAGGCACCTTGTTCCATTACAACGATCGAAGGCGGCCACATGAGTTGGTGGCCGCTGGAGAACCTCAATCATGAAGAAGATCTTGTTCGTACTGCTGGTTGGGCTCGCAACGCCCGCGGCCGCCAATCCGGTCGGATCCGCGGCCGGCCGAGGAGCCCAGGGCGTATTCCAGGAGCACGAGACGACCGGCTCCCTGCAGGCTTGGCACGCCAACGGCGGCCCCGGTCGTACGAGCATCGTCCCCGGTGATACCGGCGCGAGCACGATCGAGACCGACTCCGCCGCGGGCGGCAACGCCGAGCAGCCCGAACGGAACGTCCCGCAGTACGGCGGTGGCGGCGGCGGCGGACAGTAGACCCCGCCTCTCAAGACGGGATCACCGGTTCGGACCGTGCGCCTAGAAGTGGAAGACGCGATCTTCGGAGACGTTTTCCACTCTCTTGTGCCGGACCCGCCAATCTCCGGCGTCCGACCGGGTCAGCACATCGGTGACCATCGCGTAGGAGATCAGCTTCGGCAGATGCTCGTCGTAATGCATGATCTCCATGGGCTTCGTCTTCAGGTCACCCGCTTTGGCCGAAGGGGCGATGCGGATCAGAAGGATGTAGTACGCAACCTGCACCTCGCCGTCGTCGAGACCATCGACGACGTGGTTGCAGTTGTGGCGCCTGACTCCCAGAGTGATCGGCTCGTAGTCGACGAGGAACTTGCGAAGTTCGTCCTTGCCGACGCTTCTGCCGAGCGGATGGTCGACGATGACTTTATCGTCGAACGCGGCCAGAAGATTCTCGGTCTCCCATCGATCGAAGTAGAAATTGACCCGGTTGACGAAGTCGATCGCGTCGAGGCGGGTCTCCGCATCGAGCTTCCGACGGACGTTGTCCGTTCGACCGATCCTATCCATTCGAAGCAATCCTCAGTTCTGGTTGACCTGCCGCGGCAAGGTGCCGGGATGCGGGCGACGCAGGATGATCGATCGAGCAGTCGACGGAGCTGCGGCCGTCCCGCGTCGTCGGGAGCTCAGACGATGGAGTCGACCACGCCACCGTCGACGCGAAGCGCCGCGCCGGTCGTGGCGGATGCCTGGGCCGAAGCCACGTAGACGACCATGTTGGCCACCTCTTCCACCGTGGCGGCACGTCTGATGATGGACGTCGGCCTATGCGTATGCACGAAGTCGAGCGCCACCTGCTCGAGCGTGCGTTCCGCCGTGACACCCCCCTTCAGCATCTCGACGGCGCCCTCCGAGATGGTCGGCCCGGGCAGAACCGAGTTCACCGTCACGCCGGTGCCGGCCATCCTCTTCGCGAGGCCCCGGGCGATCGCGACGTCGGCCGTCTTGCTGACCCCGTAATGGATCATCTCGACCGGGATGTTGAAGGCGGATTCGGAGCCGAGGAAGATGAGGCGTCCCCATCCCTTGTCGGCCATCTTCGGCAGGTAGGCCCGGGCGAGGCGCACGCCCGCCATGACGTTCACCTGCCAATGGGCATCCCAGACCGCATCGTCGGTGTCGAAGAAGTCCTGCGGCCGGAAGATGCCGAGGTTGTTCACGACGATGTCGAATTCGGGCTCCGCATCGATCAGCGTCCGGCATCCGCTCGCGGTCCCGAGATCGGCGGCCACGCCGCGCGCGCCGGTGCCGAGTTTCGCCACCGCGGCCTCGACCTTGCTGTCGGTGCGTCCGTTGATCACCACGGCCGCACCGGCCTCGTGGAGACCGCGGGCGATCGCGAACCCGATCCCTTCCGTCGAGCCGGTCACGAGGGCGGACCTGCCTGTAAGATCGATCTTCAAATCCGTCTCCTGAATACCTGAGAGCGCATGCGGGTGCGGCGTCGGAGCGGTGTGTTCCGACGCCGTTCGGATCGCGTCCGCTAGGCTGCGGACGGCAGGATCGAAGCGAGGAAGGCCGCGACGGCCTTCGGATCCGCGGCGAAGGACTGCGCGGCGTCGCGCGACAGCTTGCCGGGGAACACCTCCGCCTCGCCGGCCTCCAGGGCCGCCAGCGTGTCGGCAGCGACATCTCCGGGGGAGACCTTCGGCTGATCGGTCCAGGCTCCCATCGCGGTATCGACCTGGACCGGCAGGCTGGCGAGCACGGATGTCTTCTGCGCGGCCAGCTCGGCCCGCAGGCTATGGTTGAGCGCCAGCTCCGCGGCCTTCGACGCGGAGTAGGTTCCCATGAGCGGCAGCGTCGCGAGCGCCAGGAACGAGACGACGTTCACGATCGCCCCGCCGCCGGCCGCGGCCAGGGCCGGTGCGAAGGCCTGGGCCATCCGCAGCGTGCCGAAGTAGTTCACGTCCATCTCCTGCTTCGCCACCGCGAACGCATCGTTGGACAGAGCTCCCTTCACACCGCAGAAGCCGGCGTTGTTGACGAGCAGGTTGACGTCGGAAGCCTGACGGGCGGCCGCCGAGATCAGAGCGTCGGAGGTGACGTCGAGCACGACGGGTACGACGCGGTCGGGCGCACGCTTGGACAGGATGGACAGCGCACCCTCGTCGCGGCCGCCGACATAGACCTTGGCGGCGCCCCGCCGGAGGAGCTCGTCGACGAAGGCGCTCCCGATACCGCCTGTCGCGCCGGTGACGAACGCCACGGATGATTCGATCTTCATGGGTCTTCCTGTATGGACTGGTTGCGTGGGCGGACGGCCTACGGACCGCCGTACCGCGACTTCGGGTTGAAGCAGGTCGAAGGACGGGTGGCCCTTAGGCGGCGACCGTCTTCTCGAAGGCCTGCCGGTGCGCGAGGACGAACTCCTCCACCGACATCGGAGGTTTGCCCGTCAGCTCGCCGATGATGCCGTCCTTCCCGGAGAAGATGCCGTTCCGGTAATCGACGGCGATCGCGCAGAAGTGCTGGATCAGGTGCTCGGGGAGGCCGAACTTCTCCAGCCGCTCGCGGTAGGCGGGGATCGTGAGCGGCCGATACTGGATGTCGCGGCCGAGAACGTTGCCGATGGCCCGGGCGATCTCCGCCTGACCGAGCTCGACGGGGCCGTGCAGCGTGTAGGTCTTCCCGGCGTGCCCGTCCGGAGCCGCGAGAATGGTCGCGATCAGCCGCGCCTGATCCTCCGCGGCGATGGGAGCATGGCGGCCTTCGCCGTACGGCAGGTCGATCACGCCGTCCTCGACGATCGTCTTGCGCGCGAACGGATACAGGAACCACTGCGAGAAGAAGGTCGGCCGCAGATGGACCGTGGGCACCTCCGACCAGTCGAAGAGACGCTCGGAGATCCAGTGATCCCGAGCCGCATGACTCTCCGAGTCCTCGCGGGAGGAGATCTGGGACATGTTGACGATCAGCTTGGCGTTCGCCCGCTTCGCGGCCTCGGCGAAATAGGCGGTCGCGGCGACCAGACCCGGGCGGACGGGGTAGCAGAAGTACGCCCCTTCCACGCCGTCGGCGGCGCGGATGACGTCGTCGTGGTTCAGGAGATCGCCGACGACGACTTCGGCACCGGCTAGCCGGAGCGCTGCGGCACGGTCATCCTCGGTCCGCACGAGGGCGCGGACGGGGTGGCCGCGATCCGACAGTTCCCGCACCACGCAGCGGCCGGTCTCTCCCGTCGCCCCCGTCACCAGCATCATCGACTTCGTCATGCGTCGTCATCCTGTCTTGTTCGGCCGCTCGGCTTCGACCGGCTCGCCCGATACGGCCGCCTCGTCATGTGCATATGCACACACACGGACGTGACCGGTTCCACATTGCCGACCCGGCACACTGCCTTGTCGGCGGCTACGACTGCTCTCGTCCGACTCTACAGTTCCGCCATTCCGGCCGGCTCACCCGGTGGGAGTTGAGGGCAAATCGTCACGATCGCGACGATCGAGACTCGAACACCAAAAGCGTTCCGCTTTCGGCGGACAGTCCGGTCCGGCGGTATGGCGGAGGCGAGGTACATGTGCAATTGCACATGGTCAAGGCCGCTCCTCCCACCGAGCGGTCCGAGGCGCTCACTTCGGGAGATGTTCGGCATGATCGGTGATGGCCGCACCAGACGGATCCTGCTCGATCGCGCGCTCTGGTGGTTCAGCTTGTCAATGTTCGAAGCGGCGCTCGTCATCGTCGGCATCACGCTCGCGCGCGATCACTGGCAATGAAACGCCACCTGGAGGACGGACATCCTGGTCCACCCTCTCTGCATTCGCGCGCGAAGGTCCGGCCCACGATGCATCGGCCGGTTTCGCAACATCGACCCGAACCTCATCGCCCGATTGGGACGAGGTTCGGACCGGCACGCATCGTCACCCTCACCAGGGGGGGACTTGCGCGAGGCTCTGCGTCCTCAGGCTCTGAGAAACGCGAGGAGGTCGGCGTTCAAGCGATCCTTGTCCACGTGCAGAAGGCCGTGCGATCCTCCCTCGTAGACGACGAGCTTGGCGTGGGAAACGAGCTTGGCGGTCGGCTTCGCCGAGATCTCGATGGGAACGATCTGATCGTCGCTGCCGTGCACGATCAGCGTCGGCACCGAGATCCTGCGCAGATCCTCGCGGAAATCCGTCTCCGAGAACGCCGCGAGGGCGTGGTACGCGGCTTGGAAACCGGTGGCCTGCCCTTGCCGCCAGTAGTTCTGCCTCAACGCTTCCGACACCTTCGCACCCGGCCGGTTGAAGCTGTAGTACGGCATCGTGACGTCGAGATTCCACTGGGAGCGATTGGCTTGGACGGCTGCGCGGAACCCGTCGAACACCTCCTTCGGCGCGCCGTGTGGATTCGTCTCGGTCTTGAGAAGAAAGGGCGTCACGGCGGCGACCAGTGCCACCTTCGCGACCCGGCCTTCACCATGGCGTGCGATGTAGCGCGCCACCTCGCCGCCGCCCATCGAGTGGCCGACGAACGTCGCGTGGCTAACATCCAGGGCCTCCACCAGCTCGGCGAGATCGTCGGCGAAAGTATCGTAGTCGTACCCGTGTGCGGGCTGGCCCGACCGGCCGAAGCCGCGCCGATCGTGCGCGATGACCCGGTACCCGTTCTGGGAGAGGTGGAACATCTGATCCTCCCAGGCGTCCGACGAGAGCGGATAGCCGTGGCAGAACACGACGGCGGGGCCGGAGCCCCAGTCCTTGTAGTAGAGCGTCGTGCCGTCCCTGGTCACGAACCGGTCGGACGACTTCGCGGTCGGACGGGCACGGGTCGCGCCCTTGCCCTGCGGCGTGGCGGCGGCAGCCCCGCCCACCGTCGCCCCCGCGGCCAGACCGGCTCCGGCGGCGGTCACGCCCCGCAGGAGACTGCGTCTGGAGGTGCTGCTCGTATCGGAATTGAATGGCATGGTTTGACCCTTGATCTACGCGAAACCGCGGCGCGGCGCTGCGGCCCCGAGCTGTCGATGTGAATGGTGTTCCGGTCTGGCGGAGAGCGCCCCTGAAGGGGGTCAGGCATCGAAGCCCATCCTCCGGAGGTCTTCCGGCGCGAACATCTGACCGCTCCGATGCTTCACGCCCGGCCGTTCCGCGACGGTCGCGCGCCAAGCGGCCAGGGCCGCGTACTCGGCCGGAAGTGGAAGACCGGCGGCATCGGCGAACATCAGCCCGGCGAACACCGTGATGTCGGCCATCGAGAAGGCGTCGCCCGCGACATAGGGTCGGTGCGTCAGCAGGGCGTCGAAGGACGCCATCCCGCGGCGGGCGCGGTCGCCTTCCCGCCGTCCCCACTCGCTGCGACCCTCCCAGTCGAGGCTCTTGAAGGCCTGGAGATCGGCCCCGAGCCCAGGGGTCGCGTAGTGGAAGTAGTTGCCGACCGCATCGAGGAGTTCGGCCTCGGCGCGCCGCTGCATCATGTGGATGACCGCCTTTTCGCGCGGCGTCTTCCCGGTCAGGCGCGGGTCGCCGTCGAGGTTGTCCAGGTACTCGGTGATGGCGGTGCACTCGCTGATGTAGGTGCCGTCGTCGAGCTGCAGCACCGGCAGCACGCCGGACGGGTTCTTCATCAGGAACTCCTGCTGCTTGTGCTCGGCGCCGATCAGATCGATCGAAGCGAACTCGATGCGGGATTCCAGATTCTTCTCGGCGAGAACGATGCGGATGCGAGCCGGGTTGGGAAAGCCGGTGCGGTCGAAGAGTTTCATGCTGCGCTCCTTATCTATCGATAGATAGATGCGGAGGCGGCGGTATGCCTTCCCTTCGTCGCTGTCAACGCCTATCTATCACGTGATAGGCAGAGGGTTCTATGACGGCGGGCAGAACGGACATGCGGGAGGCGATCATGGCGGCCGCCCGCGCGGCGGTCCAAGCGCGGGGGTACAACGCCCTCAGCTTCCGGGATCTCGCGGCGGAAGTCGGGATCAAGAGCGCGAGCGTGCACTACCATTTCCCGACCAAAGGCGACCTCGCGGTCGCGCTCGCCCGCCGGTACACGGACGAAGGCGAGGCGTTCCTGGCCGAGATCATAGGCGCCTCCAGCGACGCCAGCTGGTGCATGGACCAGTACACGAAGATCTTCCGCGCGGCCCTCGTGAACGATAACCGCATGTGCCTGTGCGGCATCATGAGCGCGGAGCTCGACAATCTGCCCGAGAGCGTCAGGGCCGAGGTGGATCGGTTCACCGAGATGAACGTGGCTTGGCTCGGCAGGGTGCTGTCGCTCGCCAGGCCCGAGGCCCGGACGGACGTCGTGGACGAGCACGCGATGGCCATCTTCTCCGCCATCGAGGGCGCCCAGCTCGTCGCCCGCGGCCGCGGGCGCATCGATGTCTACGACAGGACGATAGAAGCCTACCGCGCCAACGGGCTCATCCCATGAGGCTGGTGGTTCGGCCGTACGTCTCGCGCATGCCGCCGTGGTGACCGATCACTCGGCCAGCACGGCTGAAGCGCATCCGATCCGGAAGCTTCTTTGCCGAAGCTTCGATTTCGGCATGGAGACTGCACGTGGCGATCGCCCGGGGCCACCGCCGTGCCCGGGCGCAGTCGTCGCGTGCCCTAGCCTGCCGGCAACGATACGGGGCCCGAATGCATGCGGTGCGACAGCTCGAAGCCGTCGGACCGTTGGGCTGGCCGTGAGGGGGAGCTCGTGCCGGACAGAACAACCATCGCGGTCGGCGTGGTAGCCCCTCGCAGATCCCAAGCTCTCGACGTCGTCGGACCAACCGACGCGTTCTCGCAGGTGAGCCAGGTACGCGGTGCGAGCGTCACATATGCCGTGACCCTCCTAGGGACCGAACCCGGGCCGATCACGGCGGCTTCCGGGATCCGCATGCTGCCGGACCGCCTGATCTCGGAAGTGAGCGAGCCGTTCGACACGCTGCTGATCGCCGGCAGCCCGAACCACGAGGACGGCAGCAGGGATGTCGAACTCCTGAGATGGTTGGCCGAGATCGCGCCGAGGACACGCAGAGTCGGATCGATCTGCAATGGCGCCTTCGTCCTGGCAGCTGCCGGCCTGCTGGACGGCCGCCGCGCGACGACGCACTGGCAATTCGCCAAGCAGCTTTCGGACATGTACCCGAAAGCCCGGATCGGGCCGGACCAGATCTTCGTCCGGGACGGCAACATCTACACCTCGGCCGGCGTGACTGCGGGCATCGACCTCGTGCTCGCGCTGATCGAGCAGGACTGCGGCGCCGCCGTGTCGTTGGCGGTGGCGCGCGCGCTCGTCGTCTTCCTGCGCCGTCCCGGCGGCCAGTCGCAGTTCAGCGTGCACCTGAAGGCGCAGCTGACCGAGCACACGCAGCTCGGTCAGGTTCTGGATCTCGTCATGGACAACCTGTCGGCCGACCTCTCGGTCGGGCAGCTGGCGCGCCACGCGGGTGTCAGCGAGAGAAGCCTGACCCGCCTCTTCCACGACGAGCTCCGCACCACCCCGGCGCGCTTCGTCGAGGTGGCCCGGATTGAAGCCGCACGCAGTCTCCTCGAGGTCGGGAACCTGACCATCCAGCAGATCGCCCACCGCTGCGGCTTTGGGTCGACCGATACGATGCGGCGCACGTTTCTTCGCCACCTGCAGACGGCACCGGGCGACTATCGTCGGCGCTTCCACGTGCACGAGGTATCCGACGAGGCCGAAGATCGGGGGTACTGACCGACGCGTGCGGCGGCCAAGCCCCCGCTCCGTTCGGAACCCGGGGGATCGAGTCCTCCGCCGAAAGCGTCCGAAATCAGTATTCCCGCAAATTCGAGTGGCATCCACTGCCCAACCAATTCGCAGTATGTGCGGGATGTCCGGATCTGCGCTCCAAATGGCAGAATCGGTCGTGACGACGAGCTGTACCACGAGGAAATGCCCCGCCTACTCTTCTCCGCGCCGAAGCAGGACGCACAGGGGATCGTGGATGGCGGGAATGGAAGCAAAGGTGCCGGTCACGGTCCTCACGGGCTTCCTGGGATCGGGCAAGACCACCCTCCTCAACCAGTTGCTCGCTCAAGGCGAAGCCGAGGGGACGGCCGTCATCGTCAACGAGTTCGGCGAGGTCGGCATCGACGGCCAACTCGTCGTCGGCGTCGACGAGGACGTGATCGAGCTCAACAACGGCTGCATCTGCTGCACGGTCCGTGCAGACCTCGTCACCACGATCGGGCGCCTTCTCGAGCGGCCAAAGCCTGTCTCGCGCATCCTGATCGAGACCACGGGCCTCGCCGACCCGGCCCCCGTCATCCAGAGCTTCATGCTCGACGAGCATCTCCGGGCACGGACCGAGCTCGACGCGCTCGTGACCGTCGTCGATGCCCGCCATAACCCGCTCTGGCTCGCCATGGGCGAGGAGACCGAGGCCGCGGGCGGGGAGAACGTCGCGCGGGAGCAGATCGCCTTCGCCGACCTCCTCCTGCTCAACAAAACGGACCTGGTGGACGAAGCGGCCCTGGAAGCCTGCGAGACCGAACTCCGCCGCATCAATCCGCTCGCCCGCATCCGGCGCATGCGGGATGGGTCAGTCCCGGCCGCGGAGGTGCTCGGCATCGGCGCCTTCGACCTCAAGAACGCGCTGGCCATCGAGCCGGAGCTCCTGTCGGACGTGGACCACGAGCACGACGACGCGATCGCGAGCATCGCGATGCGCCCCGAGGGCGATCTCGATCCGACGACGTTCTTCAAGTGGCTGAACGGCTTCGTGCAGGCCAAAGGCCCAGACATCCTGCGGATCAAAGGCATAGTCGCCTTCGTCGGCGAGGCGAGACGATACGTCTTCCATGGCGTGCACATGACCCTCGACGGCCGTCCCGGCCGACCTTGGCGCCCGGGCGAGCCGCGGCGGGGCGAGATCGTGTTCATCGGCCGCAACCTGGACGCGCAGGAGATCGAACGCGGACTCGCGCGGAGCCGCGCGGCAGAAGCAGCCTAGGAAGCCGGCACAGACGGGAGACGATCATGATGCCACAGACGCTCGCCCTGGCGACCAGCATCGCCGTGCTGGGAGGCCTCGACACCTTTCTCACGGCCACGGTCCTGCCGATCCCGGTCTGGGTGACCTTCATCGCCTGGGCCTCGTTCTTCGCCTGCGGCGGCGGCCGGGCCGGGCTCGTCAAGTCGGTGGTCTCGAACTGGATCGGTGTCGCGATCGCGAGCCTGTGCCTGGTCGTGATGTCGGCCGCTCCGGCCTCCCCGGTGCTCGCCGGCGTCTCGGTGGGTCTCGGTAGCGGCGCCATGGTTCTTGCCGCCTCGGCCGGCTTTCTCGGCTACCCGCCGGCCATCGTGTTCGGCTTCGCCTCGCTCGTCGGCACGACCCAGGCGACGGGTCATGGCGTGCTGGACGTGGGACTGACTCAGCCGACACTCGTGGCCGGGTTCTCGATGCTGGTCGGCGCGCTCTTCGGCATCGCCTCCGAGGTGCTGGCCCAAGCCCTCGCGGAGCGGTCCGCGGTCCCCGCGCAAGCTCGCTGACAAGGAGGAGGCCCCATGAAGCTTCAGCACACCCTCGGCGGCCTCGAAGGCCTCGACCCCGTCCAGCCCGAGCTGCGCGTCTTCGTCGAGCCCTGGGAGGAGCGGATCTTCGGCATCCACACCGCCATGATGGCGCTCAGCCCGCCGCTCAACCTGCCGCAGACGTCGAGCACCTTCCGCACGGTCTGGACCTGGGCCGACCTGCGCAAGGGTGCCGAGGCCATGAACCCGTTCGACTACTTCAAGTACCGCTACTACGAGAAATGGCTGGGCGGCATCTCGGGCTACTTCGTCGCAAACGGCTACATCACCCAGGCCGAGCTCGACGCACGCACGGACGAGTACCTCGCCGATCCGGCCAAGCCGCTGCCGTCGGGCGGTACGCCGGAGGTCGACGACCGCATCCACAAATACCTGATGGACGGCGACTCGCCCTGGCACCAATGGGCGGACAAGCCGCGCTTCGCCGTGGGCGACGAGGTGCTGGTCTCCGACCCGCCTACGGTCGAGCACACCCGCCTGCCGGGGTACCTGCGCAACAAGGTCGGCGTCGTCGAGACCGTCTACGACGACGCGTTCAGCTACCTGTGCTCGACCGGGCCCGACGGCATCGGTCCGGCCATGCCGGTCTACTGCGTGAAGTTCGACCCGCAGCACCTCTGGCCCGGCAACGCCGAGCCGGGCTTCTTCATCTACGCCGACCTGTTCGACGCCTACGTACGCCCGGTCCAGGACCGGGCCGCCGCGTGAGGAACAACCGATGACCGACCGCTTCGCCTATCCCCAGGACCGTGAGGAGCGCAACGCGGCGCGCGTGCGGGCGCTCGAGGCCCTGCTGATCGAGAAGGGCGTGATCACCGACCAGACCGTCGACAAGGTCATGCAGACCTTCGCCACCGAGATGGGGCCGTTCAACGGCGCCAAGCTCGTCGCGCGCGCCTGGACCGATGACGCCTTCAAGGCGCTGCTCGTGACCGACACGATGGCGGCCGTCGCGCAGCTCGGCCTGCCCACGGGGGCGGCGGGCGCGGAAGGCGAGCACATGCGCGCCGTCGCGAACACGCCCCAAGTCCACAACCTCATCATCTGCACGCTGTGCTCCTGCTATCCCTGGCCGGTGCTGGGGCTGCCGCCCTACTGGTACAAGGACCCGTCCTTCCGTGCCCGTGCGGCCAGGGAGCCGCGGGCGGTGCTCAAGGAGTTCGGCCTGGACGTCGATCCCGCGAAGGAGATCCGGACCTGGGACAGCTCGGCCCAGATCCGCTGGTTCGTCGTGCCCGAGCGGCCGGACGGCACCCAGGGCATGAGCGAGGACGACCTCGCGAAGCTGGTCACGCCGGAGGCGATGATGGGCGTGGCCGTCGCCGTGCCGAAGGCGGCCTGAGGGCATCCGTCGTGCAGACGAGCTTCGAGCACTTCGCCGTCGCCAGCATGATGGGGCAGCCCGACACGCCGCCCCGCGCCAACGGCAGCCTCTGCTTCCATCAGCCCTGGGAGCGGCAGGCGTTCGGACTGGCCGTCGCGCTCGCCCGGGACGGCCACTTCGAGTGGGAGGACTTCCGGCAGGCTCTGATCGCGGAGATCGCGGCCTGGGAGGCGACCCATTCCCGCGAGGACCCCGGCTGGGACTACTACGAGTGCTGGCTGGCCGCCCTCGAACGTGTGACGCAGGAGCATGTCGCCCCCGGCCTTGCGGCGAGAGAACCCGCCCCATAGCCAATTCGAAGAAGCTTCGGCCGGCGGCATGCTTCGCCGGCCGAACGCGGACATACTCGCGACGACGATCCCAGCCGCCACGATGAGCGGGAAGGCACTTGCGTCGACCATGGATTCTCGCCGCCAGGATGCGAAGGAGGACAGCAGCAGAATGGGCGCCCTGGCAGGCATCTATCGCTACCCGGTCAAAGGCCTGAGCGCTCAACATCTACATGAAGTCGACCTGAAAGCGGGTCGGCCGTTCCCGTTCGACCGCACCTTCGCTCTTGCGCGTTCCAATCGGGACATCGACGCCGACGATCCGAAATGGGCCAAGAAGGGATCGTTCCTGATGCTTATGCTCGAGAGCGGGCTTGCCAAGGCACGAACCCACCTCGATCTCGCCTCGATGCGAATGGCCGTCGAGCTGGATGGAAAGCGCTCGACGACGCTGCCGATCGACACTCCGGCAGGCAAGGCGCAAGTGGAAGAGCTGTTCGGTAGACTCGGCGGGACGGATCCGCAGCCTCGACTGGTGCACAGCCGAACCGGCCACTTCATGGACAAACCCGACAATGTGCTGTCGCTGATCAATCTGGCGACGATCCGGGATCTGGAAGAGCGTTGGGGCACGAGCCTCGACCCGCTACGGTTCCGCGCGAATTTCTACATCGACGGCTTTCGTGCCTGGGAGGAGTTCGACTGGATCGGTCGCGAGATCACGATTGGGGATGTCGTTCTCTCCGTCGACCGGCGAAACGGCCGATGCGCGGCGACGAACGTCAACCCGGAAACCGGCGAGCGCGACCGCGACATTCCGGCGGCGCTCCGCACCAGTTTCCGGCACAAAGATCTCGGCGTGTACCTGCTGGTCAAAAGTAGCGGACGGGTGACACTCCAGGATCCGGTCGCGGTTCAAGCGGGTGAAGCCCGGGCGCATCAGGGCGAGTCCGATCCTGGCGCGACCTCAGAGACCATGCGGTACATCTGTGGTGGATGCTATTACATCTACGATGGCGTAGTTGCTGGCGGCAACAGAACTTCGGGCCCGGAAGAGTTCGCAGCTCTACCGGCGGACTGGACCTGTCCCGACTGCGGGAGCGACAAGGGCAAGTTCAAGCCCTACGACAAGCCGACTCCCGCGTCCCACTGACGAAGCCCGTCCGATCGGCCGAGGACCGGCGACGCTTTCGACCAAACAGGAAGCCTCGCGGCTGTCTTCGCTTCCCGGCGGATGTCACGGCTGTCGTTTGGCTTCAGTAGAAGCGGTTGCAAGGATTGTTAAACTCCAGCTTTGAACGATTCGGTCCGACCGTAGGCAATTTTCCTCCAGGTTCAGTTTCCGCACAATAGACTTGTATGATTGTAATTCGGGCGATGCCTGAACAGTTTTATTGCTAATTACGATTGCCCATCTATGCGGAGAGGGCGCATTTCTGGGTTTAAGACGATGATAGATCGATCCAAGACTCAAAAACCGAACCTGAGCGACTTGGCCGGGAAAATCGTGACCGCATACGTGTCGAACAATTCGGTGCCGGCCGCCGACTTGCCGGATCTGATCGGCAGCATCCACTCGGCCATCGCGGGCCTTACCGCGACGAACGACGTAGAAGCATCGACCGACATGCCTACGAAGCCCACACCGGCTCAGATCCGGGCCTCGATCCGGCAGGACGGCATCGTCAGCTTCATCGACGGCAGAAGCTACAAGGTGCTCAAACGCCATCTCCGGGCTCACGGCCTGGACCCGCGCTCCTATCGCGAGCGCTACCAGCTCCCGGCGGACTACCCGATGGTGCCCGCCGGCTATGCGACCCGTCGCTCAGCTCTCGCGAAGGCGATCGGCCTCGGCCGTTTCGGTGGGATAGCCGAGCACATGTCGAGGCGCGACACGGCTGCCTGACCGGAAAGCGGTCACTTTCGGCTCCGTCCGATCCCGCGTTCGGAGAGACGCGGGATCGCTATGCTGCTGGTCGGACGCTCTCCGCCCATCCCACCTTCCTAAGAGCCCTGGAAGTCGAAGTTCGGCCTCGGTCGACCGGCTTTGAAGGCCTCAATCGATGCCGGCAAGGCCAAGCGCGTGTCGCGCGTCTCGAACAGCGGCATCGCGCTCTCCCACATCGCTTCGTCGGCAGCCGCGGTCCCACCGGTGGCCCAGATCCGCAGAAGGGTCTTGTGGACGGCATGCGCCCGGGTAGGCCCGCGGGCAACGGTTCTGGCGAATTCCGTCGCCGCCTCGCGGAGGTCCGCATCCGGGACGACGCGGTTCACCACGCCGTGGCGCTCCATCTCGGCGGCCGGGACCTGGGTCGAGGTCAGGGCCCATTCCATGGCCTTCGAACGCCCGGCGCGCTCGGCGACCCGATAGATGCCTCCAAGAAGCGTCACGATGCCAAGCGACTGCTCGGGATGGCCGAAGCGCGAGGTCTCGCCGGCGAAGATGACGTCGCTGCGGATCGCGAGTTCGAGACCTCCGCCGAAGCAGAGACCCTGCACGGCGGCGACGGTGGGGATGCCGAGCCGCTCGAACCGGTTGAACGCCGCCATGTACCGGTCGAACAGCGCGCGCAGCTCGCGGAACTCCATGTAGTTCCAAGGAACGATGTCGCCGCCGAAGCTGAAGTCGTTCCCGTCGGCACAAACGAGGAGACAGCGCGCGCTACTCTCGCCGAGCCGTTTGAGCGCGGCTTCGAAATCCATGATCATCTCAGGGGAGAGGCGGTTCTGCGGCGGATTCGCCAGAGTGATGCAGGCGATCGCTTCGTCTTCGTCGTACCGGAGATGGGGCATCGGTGATCCTCGGCGTTCAGGCGAGATGCTCACGGAACCACTCCGCCGCGGCGTTGCTGGCGAGGTCGAACCGGGACAGGTAGGGATCGAAGTGGCCACCGGGGATGGTCACGAGCTTCTTCGGTTGCAGGGCGCGCTCAAAGGCGGCCAGGGCGAGATCCGTGACCGTGATGGTGTCTTCCAGGGCGACGACGAGGAGCAGCGGAGTCGGCGAGACACGGGAGATCCATGCGCCCGGCTCGTACATCCGGGCCGCCCGGGTCGACCTGACGGTCACCGAATTCTCCCAGGTTCCGGCCGGCACGGGCTGGAGATAGAAGCCGACGGCGTCGGGCGCCCGGTACGAGGCCGGGACGACAGGGTCGTCCGAAACGATCGCCTGTCGTCTCGGCGGTTCGCCGCGGAAGCGTGCGCGCTCGTCGTCCGCGAAGACGCGTTCCAGAGCCGCGACGGCATCGGGTGCGACGCGTCGTAGGCCCTGCTCGAAGCCGCTGATGGTCGGGACCTGGGCGACGACGGCCCGTAGCCGCCGGTCGGTCGCGCCGAGGACGATCGCGTGTCCGCCGGCGTAGCTCGTTCCCCACAGACCGATCCGGGCCGGGTCGACTTCCGGCCGCGTCTCCAGAAACGAGATGGCGCGACGCCAGTCCGCGATCTGCTGCCACGGATCGATGTCGCCCCGGATCTCGCCCCCGCTCGCACCGAAATTCCGATGGTCGTGCAGGAGGACGACGAAACCCGCCTCCGCGAACGAACGCGCGAAGGAATCGAGGCCGTGATGACGTGTTCCCGCATATCCATGCGCCATCGTGATCGCAGGCGCGGGTCCGGCCGCACGGTGGGGCCGGTACAGCCATGCCGACAGCCTGGTCCCATCCTCTGCCGGAAAGTCCACGTCCTCCCGCTCGATCATCGCTCAGCTCTCCTCGGCATTGCAGGGTCGGGTTTCCGGGGCATCTATTCCGAAAGGACGCTGCCCGACGGCGACCACCCCTTGCCGTCGATCGGCGAGAAATCGTCGGGATGGCCGTCCAGCCGCCGCATCCGGCGACCGTCGCGCGCCGCGAGGATCTCCGGGTCCACGGGCGTGGTGAACACCGTGTCCACGAGCGTGTACTCGGCCGCGAGGCGTCCCACCGCCGGGATCGCCGCCGTGTCGATCCTGCCTCCGGGAAGGTAAAGGTCGTCGCGGATGTGAAAGGCGACGATACGGCCCCAGACGACGTGGTCGTCGTGATCGCCGACGGTGAACAGGCGCTCGAGCTTGCACTCGAAGGCGACGGGAGCGTTCGCGACGCGCGGAGGCCGGACGACGGTGCTCGGCGCCTTCTCCAGTCCCGTCACAGCGAACTCGTCGACCTCCGGTGCGTGCTCGAAGGCGGATTTGTGCATGGCGTCGGCCAGCGGCAGGGTCACGAGATTGGTGACGAACTCGCCGGTGTCCCGGATGTTGACGAAGCTGTCCTTCAGGGTCACCCCGTCCGAGCGGTGCTGCATCGCGATGGACACCATCGGCGGTTTGCGGCCGACCGCGGTGAAGAACGAGAACGGAGCCAGGTTCGCCACGCCGTCGGTCGAGAGCGTGCTCACCCAGCCTATGGCTCGCGGCACGATCGTCGCGATCAGGAGCTTGTAGGCCTGCGTGGCATCCAAGGTGTCGGCTTCGATGATCATGTGCGCTCCTGGAGCTGTGTTTCGGCGGCGGTGTCGAGGAAGTGGCCGGGCGGGACGACGTCCTTCAGCCGCCGACCGAGCGTTTTCGAGAAGAAGATCGCCGCCTCCATCGGACGATGATGGATCGCGACATGGGCGATGCGGCCTTCTGCATCGCGCGTCAGGATCGTGACGCCGCGGAAGGCGACGCCTTCGTGCGCCGCGGCTTCCCATTCGACGTATTGCTTCGCGCCCGCGGTGGCCGAGTCCATGAAGGACAGCGACGCGTAGACCTGGCTGGCCGCCTCCATCACGCGCTTCACGAGGTCGCGTCCGCGGAGGGGCTTCACGAGAACCGAGGCTTCGAGGACGACGTCGGACGCCAGTGCGTCGCCGAAGGAGGACGCGCTCCGTTCTGCGAACGCGCCCGTCCAGTCCACCGCTGCGCCGCTCCTGGCGCGAGCTCCCGTCGAGTACGCGAAGGTGGAAAGAAGCACGGCTAGGCGGCCCGGCTGCTCGACATGGGCCCAGTGGCCCGCGTCCGCGATGTCGGCCTGCATCGAATCCCGGAACCGGGAGACGACGCGCTCGATCATCGCGCCGTCGACGAACGGGTCCGACACGCCGCGGACGACCAGGGTCGGCCCCGAGTACGCACTGGGTCGAGCCCCGGCTTCATGCCCGCGGTTCCAGACCTCGGCGACTTCGCGGACCACCTCCGGCGCGACGCTCGCGCCCACTCCACCCAGCCAGGCGAGATCGTCCCGACCGATCGCGTGGGAGAGCGCCTGCCGTTGCTGGATCTGCCGCTCCGCCGAACCACCGAGCTCCTTGAACGGCGCCATCGCCTCTTCGGGTGCGTTCACGCCTCCCAGCGGGATCGGCGTGAGCAGGACCAGACCCGACACGCGATCCGGACGGCTGACAGCCGCCAGCTCCGCGATCTGCGCTCCCATGCTCTGACCGACGAGGATGATCTCGCGATCGAGGTGGTCGATGATCGCGACGACGTCACGTGCGAAGGCATCGAGCGACAGCTCGCCGGGCTCGTCGGTCCGCGTTCCGTGGCCTCGCAGGTCGAGAGTGGCCGTCGCTAGGCCCTTGCCGGACAGCTCCTGCCGCAGGCGTGTCCAGACTTCTCCGGAGTCCAGGAAGCCGTGGACGAAGAGAAGGACCGGCCCGGCGTGTCTCGCGCCATCTTTTTCGCCGTTGGCTATGAGATCGTCGCTCATTGTCAGACGTTCTCCGGTTGTCGCCGAGATGGCGCACAAACCAAGCATCCATGATCCAGATGGGAACTACACCGACGAGCTTCGGCGCTGCTTCATTTCACAGATTACGGTTTGCCCGTCTCTCTGCGGAAACAAGTGATATCTGGAGGGTCTACTCGTCGATCAGCTGCGATCCCCCGACTGCTTCGCTCGGGATCAACGGCACGTCGAGCCGGGGGCGGGAAGCGATCCCCTCGCGCATGGCTAGGATCCGGGACGGGTCGAGCCCCAACGTCTGTGCGGCGAACGTCGAATGCCAAGTCCGACCGTCGATGCCCCAGGTCCCGCTCGGGATCTCCTCGACTATGCAGAAGACCCGGGGGCTTGAGCCGTCGCCTTGAGAACCGTCGATTTCCAGGACCGTCTCGGTCAGTTCGGCTATCAATCCGTCGATGCGATCCTGATCCATGAAGCCGGACATCACGCGGACGTTCAGCCGGTAGACGCTCTGGGAGATCTCACGACCACCGACGCCGATCCTCCGCGTCGGCCGCTCGTCCAGGTAGACCCAGGCTATGGATGCGGAGAGCGCGTTGTTCTCGATGCCCTCCCAGCGAAGCGCGAGCGACCAGAGCTCGTCTCTGAGCCGCGCCTGCGCTTCGGGCGCAAGGGCACCTTCCGGATAGATCACGTCGATGAGGGGCATGCCAACTCCTGTACTGGAGGACGATCTCGCGTGCCTGAGATGCTGGAGGTCGATTGACCGTGCCGCCCTGCCGCTTCCTGGTCTACGCGAAGCGGCGCGCAACTGATTGTCTTCAGCGGCTACCGCAAGTTCGCGGATTTGGACGACGAATTCAGTGGCATCGAATTGGAGTTCCAGGTCCATACATAGCTATCATGATGAAAGCAACCGGCTCACATCGATTATCGTGCTCATCGAGTCGCAGCCCCGAAGATCAGGGACGCGTTGACCCCGCCGAAGCCGAACCCGTTCGAGAGAACATGTTCGATGGCGCTCCGGCGCGCCTCGGTTCCGATGAGATCCAATCCCGCCGACCCAGCGTCCGGACGCTCCAGGTTCAGGGTCGGCGGCAGAACACCGCTCCGCAGGGCCAGGATGGAGATGACCGCCTCCAACCCGCCAGCGGCGCCGAGCAGGTGTCCGGTCGCCGATTTGGTCGATGAGATGGCTGGGCCGCCGGCACCGGCACGCATCCCGAAGATCGCGCGGAGCGCGGCCAGTTCCGAGGCGTCGCCGACCTGGGTGGAGGTCGCATGCGCGTTGACGTAGCCGATGGCGTCGGGCGGTAGACCGGACATGGCGAGCGCACGCCGCATCGCGCGTTGCGCGCCGGCGCCGTCGGGCGGACTGGCAGCCATGTGGAACGCGTCCGCGCTCGTCCCGTAGCCCAGGATCTCGGCCAGGGGCTCGGCACCCCTCGCCTCCGCATGCTCGAGCGCCTCGATCACGAGGATGCCGGCCCCCTCCCCCATGACGAAGCCGTCGCGGTCCTGATCGAACGGGCGCGATGCACGGGCGGGCTCGTCGTTGTAGGCCGTGGACAGACCGCGCGCGGCGGCGAATCCGCCGAGGCTCACGCGATCGATGCAGGCCTCGGCGCCGCCGCAGACGGCCACGTCCGCCTCGCCGGCCCGGATCAGGCGCATGGCGTCGCCGATCGCCTGGACGCCGGCCGCGCATGCCGTCACGGGAGCGCCGATCGGCCCCGTCAGGTTGTGGCGGATCGAGACCTGTCCGGCGGCGAGGTTCGCGAGGAACGATGGCACGACGAAGGGGGACAAGCGTCTCGCCCCCCTGTTGTCGACCGTCCTGACGGCGTCGGCGATGGCGGGGAAGCCACCGATGCCTGATCCGATCACGGTCGCGGTCCGCCCGCTCTCGTCGTCGGATGCCGGCTTCCAACCCGCCTGGTTGAGGGCTTGTCGGGCGGCTTCCAGGGCGAAGAGGATGAAGCGGTCCATCTTCTTGCGGTCCTTGGCGACGACCACGGCGGCTTCGTCGAAGCCTGCCGGATCCTCGCTCCGCGCGGGCACCGATCCCCCGACCTTCGCCTCCACGTCCGGGACGAGTTCGGCGGGCAGGCGGCGAATGCCCGATCTCCCCGCGACGAGCCGATCCCAGAACGTCCCAAGGTCGCATCCGAGTGGCGAGACGATGCCCAACCCGGTGACGACAACCCTGCGGACCATGAGCGCCTCCTTGCGGAACGACTGGGATCGGATTTCGGTGGATCGGCCTCGACATTCTCGACTGACGAGATGCCGGACCAGGGCGTGCTGAACGGCCGAGCTCGTCGATGTGCCGGGTCGAGGCCGCCTGAGACAGACCGCCGAGCTATTCAGTGGAGCCGTGTTGACGGATCGAGGAGCAGCCCGCCCCTATCGGCCAGCCGCTGCGGTCAGAGCACCGTGAAGCTGGTCGTCCAACTCCTGGGCCACGCGATCGACGGCTTCGTCCCCGAACTGGCCGAAGCTGCTGACGGGCCGGTCGTACTCGAACGCGACGCTGCCGTCGGCGCCCTCCCGCAGCAGCACCCGGATCGGCGCGTACAAGGCCGCCGAGAGCACGTGGCGCGTCATGCGGGACGCGGTCAGCGGATTGCCGATGTCGTACTGGATGGCCCTGCGCTCGAGGCCGGCGATCCGCAGCAGGGCGCCGTGATCGCGATGACCGAAGATCGAGAGCGGGGCTGCGCGCTCGATCTGCTTGCGCGCCTCCTCCACCCAGCCCGCCTGGAGGAGAGCCGCGGAGGCGGGATCCAGGCGCGGGACCGCCGCCTCCAGGGCCTGGCGCACGACGTCGAAGGTCTTCGTCGAGGGGATCGTCACGTGCTCGATCGTGATGCTCGTCGTTGCGTCCGCCGTGCTCATCGGCATGCCTCCAAGGCGAGCGCGATGCCCTGGCCGCCGCCGATGCAGAGGGTGACGAGGCCGCGCCGCACGCCGTCGCGCCGCATCGCGTGCAGGAGGCGCGTCGTCAGCACCGCGCCGGTCGCGCCGATCGGGTGGCCGTGCGCGATCGCCCCGCCCTCGACGTTGACGATCTCCTCCGGCAGGCCGAGCTCGGCCGCCACCGCGAGCGGCACCACCGCGAAGGCCTCGTTGATCTCGACGCGCTCGACGTCGCCCTGGCGCCAGCCGGCGCGCTCCAGAGCCTGCCGCACCGCCGGCACCGGCCCAAGGCCGAACATCCCGGGTTCCACGGCTCCGACGCCGTAGGCCACGAGACGCCCCAGGGCTTCGATGCCGTTCGCTTCAGCGAAGCCTCGCTCGGCCACCACCATGGCGGCGGCACCGCTGTTGAGCCCGGGCGCGTTGCCGGCCGTGATCGTGCCGTCGGGGCGGAAGGCGGGCCTCAGTTTGGCGAGGATCTCCACCGTCGTGTCCGGCCGGGGCGCCTCGTCGCGCGCGAAGGTCTCGGCTCCCTTGCGGCCCTTGATTTCCACCGGTGCGATCTCGGCCGCGAAGCGCCCCTCCGCCTGCGCGGCGGCGAAGCGGGCCTGCGAGCGGGCCGCCCAGGCATCCTGCGCCGCGCGGCCGATCTGCGCCTGGGCCGCGAGATCCTCCGTGTGCCAGCCCGAATGCGCGTCCGAGAAGGCGTCGTGCAGGCCGTCGGTGAGCATGCTGTCGAGGATCTCGGCCGGGCCCATGCGGTAGCCCCAGCGTCCGCCGGCCATCAGGTACGGGGCCCGGTCCATGTTCTCCATGCCGCCCGCCACCGCGGCCGCGTGGTGGCCGAGGCGGATCTCGTCGGCCGCGGTGGCGATGGCCTGAGCGCCGGAGCCGCAGACGCGGTTGACCGTGAGGGCCGGCACGGAGACGGGCACGCCGCCTCCGATTGCCGCCTGACGGGCCGGGTTCATGCGGTTGCCGGCCTGGACGACGTTGCCCATCACGACGCTGCCGAGGCGGGCGGGATCGAGGCCGGCCCGCCGTAGGGTCTCGCGCACGGCCGCGGCGCCGAGTTCGGTCGCGGGCGTGCCCTTCAGGCTGCCGCCATAGGCGCCGATCGCGGTGCGGACGGGATGGCAGAGGACGACTTCACGAGTGCTCATTGCGCAGCTCCGTTTGGCCTCGAAGTAGTCTCATCCGTGCTCCGCCCCGCCCGGCTTCGAAGCCTCGAAGATCAGGCCGGTCGCACTGGCCGTCGCGCACAGACTTCGGAGTGGCGATCCGCGCCGTCGATTCTGCGCTCAGTCGCTCGATCTAACGCATCGCTTTCATAATGCAAGCCACAAAGCGGGCGATCTCGGCTGCACCTTTCCGAACGTCCCGAGCCCAGGCGATCGCCCGAGCGGAAGCCGCGACCGCCGTCGGGAGCGGTCGCGGCACCGGTGGGGCGCCTATCAGTTCGCGCTCGCCTCAATGGCGGCGACCAGAGCGGGGCCCGCGGTCACGAACGGTGTGTGACCGCTCTTCACGGTGAAGCTCTTCCGGATCGAGGCGCCGGCGATCATCGCCGATTGAGCGGCAGGGCTCACCACGCGGTCCTGAGTGGTGCGGATGTAGGCCTTGTCGACCGCGGCGAACTGGGCTCCGACGTGGACGGCTTCGGCGAGCGGTGCCAGGGGCTCGTCGACGATCGCCTCGCTGACGGCCCGCTTCTGACCGGGATTGCCGTCGTTGGCGAAGAGATCTCCGCGGGCCTCGACCGGCACGGTCGCGATGCCCTTCTCGGGCAGGAACCGGATGTACCTGCCGGCCGACGAGCCGCCGTCGCTCTGCGCCATGGACGCGAGGGAATCGCCGTCGCGCGGCACCAACCCTGCGACGTACACGAGCGTACGGACCTTCGTCGGCGCATGCTCGGCGACGTCGGAGATCACGATGCCGCCGAAGCTATGTCCCACCAGGACGACCGGCCGAGATTCGTCCGAGAGCTTGTCGAGCACCGCGTCGCGATAGGTCGCGAGGTTGATCTGGTCCGGAGCCTGGGGATTGCTCGGCCGGCCGGGAAGATCCACGCTGACGGTCCGATACCCGTCCTTCTTCAGGCCGGCCTCGACGCCTCTCCACACCCCCGCATCCTCGAATGCGCCATGTACGAGGACGACGGTCGGCTTCTCTGCAGCCACGGCGGCACTGCCGAGGAGAGCTGCGAATGCAAATGATGCTGCGGTCATAGCTTTCATGGTCTGATGTCCTTGCCTACTTGACTTGGTCAATATTCGACTACGACTGCCGCGCGCCAATGACCGAAACGCCTAGCCGTTTGCCCTCGCGTCCGGATTTGTTGCCCGATGGTGGGTAAGCTCGGTCGCCCGACATACGGCGAAGTGTTCGAGCAGCTCTCCCGCGGGCGGCTCCCTCAGACTTGGGAGCGAGCGTGCGATCGATCGACGATCCCTTCGGCCAGGGATTGCGCCTGGCCTGCGGCCATATATGTTATAGGTAATCTAATCCGGCCGAGCGGTAGGCACTCTCGCCCTGCGGTCAGGCAATGACGTGGCCTGCCGTGGCGGCGAGCATGACGGCGAGCACGATGGCCACCAGGTCCTCCATCAGCGCAGCAGGCAGATCCTTGCCGAACGCCGTGGCCATGGACCCGCGCACGGCGGCACCTGCGAACGTCCCGACGAGGGCTCCGACGATGCCGAGCAGCGCGCCGAGATGCCAGTTGTCGCCCGCGAACGCAGCACCCGCGAGCGTGCCCATGACGAGCCGGGTGCCGAGCTGCGGCGGCACCTTCCGGCTCGGCGTGGCCGGCAGCTTGTCGTTCACGAGTTCGCCGACGCAGGCGAGGCTCAGGATCCACGGCGTCCAATGATAGCCGAGGAAGGCGAGCCATCCGTCGGAGAGATCCAGGAAGCCGAACGAGGCCGCCCAACTCGCGGCGGTTGGAGCCAGCAGGGCGCGCGAACCGGCCACGAGGCCGGCGAGAAAGGCGGAGAGCAGCATCGTCGAACTACCTGTTTCGGAAGAGCACCTCCCCGGTCGGATCACCCGCGATAAGGCGGGAGGGTCCGTGGCCGCGCATATCCGGCGGATCGTCGGGAGGTCTTCTGGGTGGCGCGGGGACGCTGCGAGGCCGCCGAACGAGAACGCGCGATGCGCAGAGTCGAAGAGCGGATCCGTGCCATGCCGGCACGCGTCGACCGGGGCGCGCTTCGTGGGCGCCGACGAGAGTACTACAGAGATCGAATCCCATGCCCAATGATGAAGCGTCCGGATCGATTGCCTTGTCGTCCGGCATGCGCACGATCCACACCCAGAGCGACTTGCTATCGCAGCTTCTGATGCTCATCCGCCTTCAAGGCGAGGTCATCTATTCATCCGAACTCTCGGGTCCGTGGGCGTTCTCCTTCCCGGCCGGCCCGGCCCATTTCCATTACGTTCTGGAAGGCCCGCTGCACGTCACCGAAGCCGGAGGCGGTGCCGTCGTCGCTGCGGAAGGCGACCTCGTCCTGCTGCCTTTCGGGAACGGACATCGCATCGCGAGCGGTCCGGATGCCGGCCCACCGGAGGCGGATCCGCTGCTGCAGGGTCTCGAGACGGGCGGACTACTTCTGAAGCGATCGGGAGAGGGAAGGTCGACCCGTCTCGTAAGCGGCACCTTCCGCTTCGACGGCCATGTCTCGCCTTCCGTACTCGGGCGCCTGCCTGCGGTGATCCGCATCTCGCGGGCGGAAGGTGGGAATGCGGAATGGTTGGAGGCGCTGGTGCACTTCCTCCTCGCCGAGGCCCGCCTGCCGGCACCCGGATCGGCGATCATGATCTCACGCCTGATCGACGTCCTCGTGGTCCGCACCATCAGATCCTGGGCGGATCTCAAGGCCGGCGAACTGACGGGATGGCTCGGCGGTCTCGGCGATCGCGGCATCGAACGAGCCCTCGAGGCGCTGCATCGCGAACCGGCCCGGGATTGGACCGTCGCGGACCTCGCGCAGCACGCAGCGATGTCGCGCACGATCTTCGCGGAGCGGTTCGTCGCCCGGGTCGGCGAACCGCCGCTCCGCTATCTGAAGGGGCTGCGTCTGTCTCTGGCGTCCGACCTGTTGGGGGCAGGAAGCGACACGGTGGGGGAGATCGGACGCAGGATCGGGTACAGATCGGAGGCCGCGTTCAGCCGCGCCTACCGCGACCACTTCGGTCATCCGCCCGGAGCGGATCTCCCGAGCGCACCGAAGGTCTAGCTGCGGCTGCCGATTCCCGCTCTCCGAGGACAGAGAGGCCGAGCTTCCAGCGCGCTGCAATTCCCTGAAGTCAAAGGTCCGCTGCGGTCGCGGTGCGACGCGGAGCGGCGGCGGGAACGGCACCGGCGGCACGCCTAGGCCAGGCGCCCAGGGCAAGCGAGCCGACGTTGACGAGGGCTATCGTGGTCAAGCCGAGACCCAGAGCCACGAACAGACCTCTTGCCCCATAGCCGGCCCCGATCGCCCAACTTCCACCGATCAGCGCTACGGCCATCCGGAGGAGGCCGGCGATCAGGGGCCATCCAACCTGTCCGGTGCCTTGGGCCGCGAAGTACAAAGCGAGTCCGACACCGAAGAACCCATAGAACGGGCCGACCAGTCTCAGGTACTGGCTGCCCGTCGCGAGCATGGCGGGGTCGTTTCCGAACAGACGAAGCCATGCGTCGGGGTACGAGGCCGCGGCAAGCCCGATGCCGCCCGTCAGAACTCCCGCCATCGCCGCTCCCGTCCAAGCGACGCGTCTCGCCCGGGACAGGTCGCCGGCACCGATCGCCGTTCCGACCATCGCCGCCAGCGGCGCGCCCAGACCGAACACGACCGGAACGAGAAGATATTCGAGGCGGGCGCCGGTTCCGTACCCGGCGACCGCTGCAGGCCCCGCGACGCCGACGATGCCAGTCGCCGCGGCGATCGTGATGTTGGTGCTGGCGCTCACGACGGCCGAGATGGCGCCGACCTTGAGGATGACCCACGCGGCTCCCGCGGACAGTGCAGGCGGCTTGGCGCTCGGGTGCAGCACGCCCCGTCCCGACCAGAGATAGCCCGCGAAGATCGCGGCGCCGACGGCATAGTACCCGACGACGGCGATCCCGCCTCCGACGATGCCGAGCCTGGGAAGCGGCCCCCAGCCGAAGATGAGAGCCGGAGAGAGCGGCACGAGAACCAGCGCGCCCAGGCACATCACCGCGGCCGGCAGCCACATGTTGCCGGTGCCGCGGATGACGGCCGCCAACGCGCTGAAGAGCCAGAGCAGGACGGCGCCGGAGAACACGACGTTGGAGTAGGTCAGGGCGGCGTCGAGCGATGCGTCGGCACCGCCCATCGCGCGATAGAGGAGGCCGCCGGAGAGCCGTGCGGCGAGCGTGGTCGCCAAGCCCAAGGCGGTGGCGATCGCGACGGCATGCCAGACGAAGGCGTTCGCGTCGTCCCGCCGTCCTCCGCCGAGCGAGCGCGAGATGGTCGACAGTATGCTGCCGCCGACGGCGCCGTTGGAGACCATCTGGACGAACATCAACAGAGGGAAGACCAACGCCATCCCGGCCAGGGCGTCGGTTCCGAGTTCCGCGACGAAGTAGGTCTCGATCAAGCCGACCGAAGCCTGGACCGTCGTCATCAGGATGTTCGGCGCGGCCAACCGCAACAGGGTTGCCAGAGGTGCGCCGGTGAGAAGCCTGTTCGTCCGTGCGTCCATCGCAGCCGCCTTCGTGCAACATCCGGTCACGTCGCGGCGGGAAGATACGCACAAAGAGGCATATGCCGCTAACTACGAGGTCATGACACCCTTCCTCGGCCCCGGCAAGCCAGCACCTTGCTCCGACGAGGGGGGTGGCGCATGGCTGGTCGCCTCCTCGACACCACAACCCACTCTCTAGGCCTTGCGCGGTCCTCCGCGCGCCACATCTGATATGATAGCTGTCATATTTGTGTCCGGAGCAACGGAGTCATGGCCAGGGTCTCGCGGGAACAGGCCCGCCTCAATCGTGAACGGGTCGTGGAGGTCGCCTCGAGACTGTTTCGCGAACGTGGCTACCAGGGCATCGGGATCGCGGATCTCATGGCGGAAGCGGGCCTCACGCACGGCGGCTTCTACAACAACTTCCCCTCGAAGGACGCGCTCGCGGGCGAGGCTTGTGCCTACGCGTTCGGAGACACCGACTTCGATCTCGCCGTTTCGGCCAGACGGAGCGAGTCGGGATCGCTCGCGAACATGGTGGATGCCTACCTGTCCCCTTCCCATCGCGCCCGACCGGGAACCGGGTGCCCGCTGCCGGCACTCGCGGCCGATGCAGCTCGCGAGCCCCAGGAGAGCCCGCTGCGCCACAGCTTCACGGCAGGCCTGACGGCCATGGTCGACCGTGTCGCGGCGGTCCTTCCGACGGCGACGAAGGCCCGCCGGCGCAAGCGCGCGCTCGGCTCGATCGCGACCTTGGTGGGGGCTATCGCTCTCGCCAGGGCGGTCGACGACGACGATCTGGCGGACGAGATCCTGGAAGCGGCACGCGCCGCAGCCATTCAGGGCTGAACCGCGATCGCTCCCCAGCGGGATCTAAGCGGAACTAGCGGCTTCCCTTCGAATAGGCGGCGTCCAGAAGCTCGTTCTGCAGCCGGACGTCGTTGACGGCGCGAGCCAGCACGATCGAGCCGATCAGGACCGTGACCGTCTCGATGGCCCGCTGACGATCCGCCTCGTCTCCATCCGCCGTCCGACCGCCGGCGAGTTCCAGAAGGTGCCGCACGCTCTCGGTGAACTTCACCCGGATCGAGCTGTTCGGATCCTTCCGGGCGATGTCGCTCGCGAGGGCGGCCAATGGGCAGGTCCGTCCTGCGCTCCTGGCCTGGCGACGAGATAGGCGGCCGGTCAGGAGAGCCTGGAGGCCGTGCTGCCGATCCTGCTCCAGGGCGCAGACGAACGCCTCGTCCAGGAGCGCCTCCTTGCTCGCGAACTGGCCGTAGAAGCCGCCGTGGGTCAGGCCTGCGGATCTCATGATGTCGACCACGCCGACGCCTTCGAGCCCGTGCTCGCGGAGCCGGGTTGCGGCAACCTCCACCACTTTCCGCCGGTTCGACCGCGTCTGTTCGCGGGAAACTCTCGGCATCTTGATTCCTCGACCTTCCAAGTCCGATCTGGCTGAGGGCGGCAAGTCTGCGCCCCCGCAGTGGATGCGGAGGCGCTCGATCTCAGGAGCCCGTCGGGGCGGGTGCGAGACCGCCTTCGGCGACCCCGGCGGCCGTCGGCACGCGTTTGACCCGGAACCACAGCGCGTAGAGGGCCGGGAGGAAGAGCAGGGTCAGCAGGGTGCCGACGCCGACGCCGCCGATCAGGACGTAGGCCAGAGCGCCCCAGAAGGTGGAGTGCGTCAGGGGGATGAACGCCAGCATGGCTGCGACGGCCGTCAGGATGACCGGCCGCGCGCGCCGGACGGTCGACTCGACGATGGCCTCGTAGTCGGACAGACCGGCCTCGCGATCGTGCTTGATCTGGTCCACGAGGATCAGCGTGTTCCGCATGAGGATTCCGGACAGGCCGATCAGACCGAGGATGGCGTTGAAGCCGAAGGCCTGATGGAAGATCAGAAGCGTCGGCACCGCGCCGACGAGACCGAGGGGAGCCGTCGCGAACACCATGAACATGGTCGTGAACGAGCGCACCTGCAGCATGATGACGGTCAAGGTGATGATCAGCATCAGGGGGAAGACGGAGACCAGCGCGGTCATCGCCTTCGCGCTCTCCTCGACGGAGCCGCCGGTATCGATCCGGTAGCCGACCGGCAGGCGCGCCTTCAGCGGCTCGAGGAGCGGCAGGATCTGCGCCGTCACGTCGGGCGGCTGGCTGCCGTCCCGAACATCGCCCTCGACCGCGATGTACAACTCGCGGTCGTAGCGTTTCAGCGCGGCATCCTCGCTCCGCGTCTCGAGGTGAGCCACCTGCAGCACCGGGACCTGGCCGCCATCCTTCGTCGCCAGGACGAGATCGCCGATGGCAGCGAGCGTCTGCCTCTCGGCCTGGGGACTGCGGACCAGGACGTCGACCGTCCTCAGATTCTCGCGGACCTGGGTGACGGAGGTGCCGTTGAGCATGGTCTGCAGCTGCAGCGCGGCATCCTTCGGGGTCAGCCCGATGAGGCGTAGGCGCTCCTGGTCGAGAACGAGGTGCAGGCTCGGGGTCTTGTTCCCCCAATCGAGATGGGTGAGGCGCATGTTCGGGTTTGCCTCCACGACCGCCTGCACTTCATCCGCGATGCGGCGGATCACGTCGAGATCGGGGCCGACGACGCGGAACAGCACCGGGTAGCGCACGGGCGGTCCGAAGACGATCTGGCTGACGCGCACCCGCGCCTCGGGGAAGCGGCCCGCCTCGACCATCTGGCGCACCTTGACCTTCAGCGCATCGCGCGCGGCGCTGTCGGCGGTCTGGACCACGATCTGGGCGTAGGCCGGATCGGGCAGCTCGGGATCGAACGAGAGCACGAAGCGCGGCATGCCCTGACCCACGTAGCTCGTGATCGCTCCCGCCTCGGGCACCGATCGGATCTGCTCCTCCACGTGACGCACGGCCGCCTCCGTCACGGCGAAGGCCGCCCCGGTCGGCGTGTTGACCTCGATCAGCAGTTCGGCGCGGTCGGAGTTCGGGAAGAACTGCTTCTCGACCTTGCCCATGCCGACCACGGCGGCGGCGAACAGACCTATCGTGATCGCAGCGGCGATCCACTTGTGGTCCACGCTGGCGCGGATCAGGCGGCGCAGGCGTTGGTAGTTCTTCGTGGCGTAGATCGCGTCGTGTCCGCCCTCGACGCGTTTGATGTCGGGTAGGAGCTTGACGCCGAGATAGGGCGTGAAGGTCACGGCCACGATCCACGAGACGATCAGCGAGAACCCGACCACCCAGAAGATGTTGCCGGCGTACTCGCCCGCGGTGGAGCGGGCGAAGCCGACCGGCAGGAAGCCGGCGATCGTGACCAAGGTGCCGGACAGCATCGGCGCGGCCGTGGCGCTCCAGGCGTAGGTGGCCGCCGAGATGCGGTCGGCACCCTCCTCCATGCGCACGACCATCATCTCGATGGCGATGATCGCGTCGTCGACGAGCAGGCCGAGCGACAGGATCAGGGCGCCGAGCGTGATGCGGTCGAAGTCCCGGCCCGTCAGCATCATGATGACGAAGACGGCCGAGAGGGTGAGCGGCACGGCGAGCGCCACCACGATCCCGACCCGGAAGCCGAGAGTCAGGAGACTGACGACGATGACCACGGACAAGGCGGTGAAGAACTTCACCATGAACTCGTGGATCGCTTCCTCGATCACGTGGGCCTGATCGGTGATCTTGCTGAAGCCGATGCCGACCGGCAGCTCGTGGTGGATCTTCACCTCTTCGGCGTTCAGCGCCTCGCCGAGGGCCAGGCCGTTGAAGCCCGGCTTCATCACGAGTCCTAGCATGAGGGCGGCTTCGCCGTTGTTCCGGATCTCGAACGTCTTCGGGTCCTCGTAGCCGCGCCGCACCTCCGCGATGTCGCCGAGTTTCAGGCTTCTGCCGTTGGCGGCGATCGGAATGGCCCGGACCGTGTCGAGGCTGTCGATCGTTCCGTCGAGGCGCAGATAGACGCGCGGGCCGGCGGTCTCGACGAAGCCGCCCGGTGTCACGTCGTTCTGATTGGCCAGTGCGGAGAACAGAGACTGGGCGGAGATGCCGAGCGTCGCCAGACGCTGGTAGGAGATCTCGACGAAGATCTTCTGGGCCTGCTCGCCCAGGATGTTGATCTTCTGGACGCCGGGCACGCGCAGCAGGCGCTGGCGCAGGTCCTCGGCCTGGAGAACGAGCTGCCGATGCGGCATGTCGCGCGCCTGTAGGGCGTAGAGCGCGAAATACACGTCGGAGAACTCGTCGTTGAACAGCGGCCCGATAACCCCGCGCGGCAAGGTCGCCGCCTGGTCCGAGAGCTTCTTCCGGGCTTGGTAGAACTCCTCCTGGACGGCCGAAGGAGGCATCGAGTCCTTGAGGTAGACCTTGATCAGGAGGAGACCCGGACGTGCGACCGTCTCCGCCCGGTCGTAGTAGGTGAGCTCCTGCAGGCGCTTCTCGAGCGGATCGGCTACCTGCTTCTGGATCTCGGCCGCCGTCGCTCCGGGCCATGCGGCCGATACGGTCATGACCTTGACGGTGAAGCTCGGATCCTCCGCGCGCCCGAGCTTCTCGAACGCGAAGAAGCCGGCGCCGGCGACGGCGATGAGCAGGAAGAGCGTGACGGCACGCTCCCGGACGGCCAGGGCCGAGAGGTTGAAACCGCTCACTGGGTCACTCCGGTCATGCTGGAGGGAGCGATCCGGACCTTCTGCCCGGCTTTGAGCAGGTGCGCGCCGAGGGACACGATCCGTTCGCCCGAAACCACCCCGGAGGATATCTCGGCCTGCTCCTCGCCCAGTCGCGCAACGGCGACCGGCTGAGGCGCCACGGTCTCGCTATCGGGATCGACGCGCCAAACCGCCGTGCCGCGACCGTCGTCGAAGAGCGCGCCGAGAGGCACCGCGAGGCTCGTCGCCGCGCCGGCGTTCAAGACCTTCACCTGGACGGTGACTGTCGCCCCGAGAGGCGCGGCCTCGCCTCCGCCGGCGAGAACGTACCGCGCCCTGTAGGTTCGGGTCGCCGGGTCGGCGATGGCGGACAGCTCGCGCAGGTGGCCCGGGAACGTCCGTTTCGGGTCCGCATAGAGGGCGGCCGTCGCGTCCTTGTCCGCCGTGACGCCGACGCCCTCGGGAAGGAAGATCTCGGCTTCCCGGGCACCGTCCCGGGCGAGCTTCACCACCGTCTGGCCGGCGGCGACGACCTGCCCGGGTTCGGTCGGCACCTCCATGACGACGCCGTCGGCATCGGCCTGCAGCTCGGCATAGCTCGCCTGATTGTCGGTCTGGCTGGCTTGCGCCTCGGCCGCGGCGAGCTGAGCCGCCGCCGCGTCCGCGGCGGCCTTGTTCTGGTCGTACAGCTGCTTGGAGGTCCAGCCCTCGCTGACGAGTTTGCGGCTCCGCTCCTCGTCCGCGCGCGTCCTGATCATCTGGGCACGCGCGGCCTCGACAGCGGCCTTGGCGGAGTTGGAAGCCAGTCCGAAGTCCGTTCGGTCGAGGCGCATCAGAGGCTGACCGAGCTTGACCCGATCGCCGGGATCGACGAGCCGCTCGAAGATCTTCCCCGCCACCCGGAAGCCGAGATTGCTCTCCGTGCGTGCCCGGATGACGCCGGTGTAGCGCGCGGTCGCGCCATTGCTCGCCTGAACCTGCACGGTGCGGACCAGCGGCGGCTCCGGCGGCGCGGCGGTCTGGGCCGGATTGCAGGCGGCCAACGTCAGCGGGGCCAATGTCAGGATGTTGGATGCGCGCATCAATCCGGTCCTTGCACGCCTGTATCGACGTGAGCCTTTTATATGACGGTCGACATATATTGACGCGACATTGGTCGGTCAACGGAACTTGAGCAGAGCGCAGCCGGCATCGTGCGGTGGCGCTCTTTGAATGTTTGGATGGAAGGCTGTACGGCCTTTGAACCCGCTTGAATCGCGGCGGGATGTCAGGAAATTCGATACCAGTCCTCGATGTCCCAGGTTCGATTCTTGGTCATTGGATCGTCTGCGGCTGTGGATCCCCGATCAGGATCGCGTTGATCGTTGTTTTCCGCTTCCGACGCATCAGTGCTGGCCGTCTTATTTCCGTCTTGCCCGGCAATTGTCATGGATTCCTGCGGCTTGGAGACTTCGTCCGTATGGTGCGATGCTGTGTCATTCATGACCTGCAAGCTCCGTCTTTGACTGTCATGGCAATCGGACATTCCCGGTCAAGGCATGCCCGACTGGTGTGATTAAATTATGAACATCATATATGAGCCGCCCTGTCGAGGCGTCAAGATCGTTTGCTCCAGCACTCGTTTCTGCGAACCTCGGGTGTCCGCTCCCTGGTACGACGACCGTGGCGTCTGTCGAGGCGCCCTGCCCCGAGCCCCTACCGGTGCAGATCCGGGTCCGTCTGGATGGCGCGACTACGGACGGTGTAGATGCTGTCGCCGGACAGGATCGCACTCCGAGCGAGCAGCCTGCCGGTCTCCCAGTTGGAAAGGCCGAGTTCCGGCCTGCCGAGCGCGTACTGTCCGTCGACCCAGCGCGTGAACCCGTCTCCCACGAACGGCGCCTCGACGCTGTCATGGAACCGACGGTGCGCGTCCGGATCGCGGCTGATCAAGGAGGCGACGAAGCGCGGGCTGTAGCTGTTGAACAGCCGGATCGCGTGCTCCAGATCGTCCACGATCTTCAGCGTCACCTCGGGAGTAGCGTCCCACTCCCACTCGCGCCCGAGCTCGGTCTCGGCGACGACGCCGACACGAGGCTCGCGGCGATCTCCGTCGGAGCGCCGGATGTTGATTTCCGCGTCGAGCCACTGCGAGGGCACGACGCGCGGATCGCCGTCGACGACATGCAGCTTGCAGCCGTGGCCGAGTTCGCGCCCCAGGTGTTCCAGCACGTCGAGAAAGGCAGGCACCAGGTCGTCTACGCGAGTCTTCGGGATGCAACAGACGTTGAGCGTGTTGCAGACCTTGCGATCCAGCGAGTTGCGGACCGACGCCGAAAAACGCTTCACGTCGGCCGACACGTCCGCGACCAGCCATGCACCGCCGGTCCCGTGGAGACTGGCGGGAATCCCGGTCTGGCGCGCGATGCTGCCCAGGCGCGCCACTGCGGCTCCTGAACCGCGGGCGACGGCGAGCGACAGGATGGGATTGGAAAACAGGGCCCAGGCCGCCTCCCGCTCTGCCCGGTCGATCAGGACCACCGAGCCGGTCGGCAGACCGGCCCGCTCCAACGCGGGATGCAGAGCGTATCGCATCAGGGCTCGAGCGGTCCCAAGAGCGTCGCCGCCGATACGGAGAACCGCCGTGTTCCCGTCGCGAAGAACACCCACCGCGTCCGCCAGGACGTTCGGACGTCCCTCGAACACGAAACCGACTACGCCCAGGGGCGCTCCCTGCTGCTCGATCGTCAGCCCCGCATGTACGACGCGCTCGAGCGTGCGGCCGCGCATCGGTGCGCGGTCCCGCCAGACGCGGAGACCGTCGATCATGTCCCGCCGAGCCCGCTCCGTCGCCACGAGGCGTGTCGTCGAGCGGCCGGCGGCTCGGGCGCGCTCGCAGTCTTCCCGGTTGGCGGCGGCGACGGCGTCCCAGACAGACTGGTTCTCGAGGTTCGCGGCGAAAGCCTCGAAGAACGCGGAGATCGCGTCGTCCGCTTGTCTGCCGAGATCCCGGAAGTCGCCATGCGCCTGCTCGACCATTCGGTCGATCTCATTCTTCAGCACGGCGGGGACGAGCAGAAGCTCGCCGTGCTCCCTGAGAAGGAGGAGATGGTCGCCGGGACGGAAGCGTTCGGCGAGTTCGGCATCGACCACCGCTGCCCGATCCCCGCCCAGCGGGACGACCATTCCGGCAGCCAAGCGCTGCAGGGTGACTTCGGTATCTGAGGTCATGTCCGAGTGTCCGGGCCGAGGACGGTCAGAGATCGGGATGTCGATCGAGGCGCCGCCGCATCGCCGCGTCCGCGGCCGGCCCGGCCACGACGCGGCTGTTGCGGCGATCGATGCGGTGCTCGGTATGGCCGTCCATCAACACGGGATCGATGCTGTGCCCCGTCGTCGGATCTACCAGATCGAGACTCTTGCCTTCGGGCGCGAAATGCCGATTGCCCCAGGCCAGCAGGGTCAGAAGCACCGGCCGGAAGTCTTCGCCGCGCTTCGTGAGAACGTACTCGTAGCGTGCGGGCCGCTCCTGGTAGAGCCGACGTTCGAGCAGGCCCGACTCGACGAGGGCTTTCAGACGTCGCGTAAGCATGTTGGGAGCGATGCCGAGACTCTGCTCGAACTGGTCGAAGCGCGTCAGCCCGTAGAAGGCGTCCCTCAGGATGAGGATGCTCCACCACTCCCCGACGCGCTCGAGACTGCGCGCGATCGGGCACTGCATATGACCGAGACTTTTGCGTTCCATGACCGGACGATAGCTCGACGCTTGCAGAATGCAAGTTAAGAGGGCGGGAACGGCCGATGGGCGAAATCCCGTGCTCAGGATGCCACGCGGCCGAAACGGGATGAGATCAGTGGGCTGCCGCGGCGGCCAGGGCATCCTCGCGCAGTCGTGCGGCCCGATCCGAACCGAAGG
>CAXDNE010000030.1:0-39382 GCA_963990595.1 uncultured Methylobacterium sp. | reverse complement strand
AGATTGCCTCTTGTCTCGTGGGCTCGGAGATGTGTATAAGAGACAGGTGGCACTCGATGCAGTGGCGATCGAACCACAGCGGTCGGCCCACCGCGCGGCACTCCTCGGCCTCGTGGGCATCCGCCGCGGGCTGTTCCCCGAGGCTCCTGCCTACCGGGGGGGGCTTACGGCTTCTCACCAAACGACGGCAATCGCGGCATGACTGGCGAACTCGACATCTACGGCGTCTTCATCCCGAGTCTCGCGGCCTGGATGCTGGTGGCCTTCCTCATCAGCCTGGGCGTCCGCCGGCTCCTGGCTTCGGTCGGCTTCTACCGCCTGGTCTGGCACCGGCCGTTGTTCGACCTGGCGCTCTACGTCGTCCTTCTGGGCGTCGTCGTCTCGGTCGCGCAGCCCCTGATCTCCTGACCACCTGACATCCATGTCCGGCAATCCATCACATCATCTCCTGATCGTTCGGCTCCCATCATGATACGGCTCCTTGCTCTCTCGCTCCGGCTCGCCGTCACCCTGGTGATGGTTGTCGCCGCCGTCATCGTCGGTCTCGCTCTCTGGGACTACTACATGGAGGCGCCCTGGACCCGGGACGGCCGCGTGCGGGCCGACGTGGTCGAGGTGGCTCCTGACGTATCCGGTCTCGTCACCGAGGTCCTGGTCGAGGACAACCAGGCGGTGAAGCGGGGCGACGTACTGTTCAAGATCGATCCTGAGCGCTTCACTCTGGCCCTGCGGCAGGCCGACGCCATCGTCGAGGGCAAGAAGGCCACGGCGGAGCAGGCCGCGGCCGACTACCAGCGCTACATCAAGCTGAGCGACGCAGCCGTCTCGCAGCAGAAGGTCGAGCTTGCGCGGGCAACCGACTTGGCTGCCAAGGCCGCCTACGATCAGGCCGTAGCGGATCGCGACTTGGCCAAGCTCAACCTCCAACGCTCGGCGGTGAAGGCCTCGGTCAATGGGCGCATCACCAACATGGAGCTGCGTCCGGGCAATTACGTCAACACCGGCAAGGGCGTGATGGCGCTGGTCGACAGCGACACGATGCGGGTCGAAGGCTACTTCGAGGAGACGAAGCTGCCGCGCATCCATGTCGGTGACAAAGCCAGCATTCGCCTGATGGGCGAGGATGTCTTGATCACCGGCCACGTCGAGAGCGTCGCCGGCGGCATCGAGGATCGGGAGCGTTCCGCCGGTGCCAACCTGCTCGCCAACGTCAATCCAACCTTCTCCTGGGTGCGGCTCGCCCAGCGCATCCCCGTGCGGATCAAGCTTGATGCGGATGCAGACCGGAATCGGCTGGTCTCGGGTCGGACCGCTACGGTCTCGGTCGACACGCAGGGCGCGACCGGAAAGCTCGACCTGCTCGGCAGGTGGCGCCAGGCGATGGCTGCAGCTGGGTCTGCCCGGAGATGAGTGGCGCTCCGGTGCCTCTTGATGTCGCTGGCATTAGGCCTCTACCGTGGCCCTCCGCACCGGGGCTGAATGGGTGACCGCAGCTCTTGTCCAAAGCACCCAGAACACCGGCTGGCCCAGCTCCACTGCTTCTTGACATACTGTCAGACGCGCAGCGAATGCCGCATTGGTCATTAGTTCGGGTCGGCTTTTTTCAATATTCAACGTTTCGACCAAGCTAGTCGTTCAGCCCTGAATTTGCTTGACATCTCGACCATCCAGTCGGGGAATCTGGGAGGGAGCCTGCTTGCCTTTTCAGCCGACGTTCTGAACTGACCCCACTTGTTGCGTCATGAAGGGTCAACGACCTAGTTCAGTGTGGAGAATGTTGAGCGCGACATCTCAGAACCTCCTGCTGGACTTCTGTCAGCAAGCCAGCATGTCACTGTGGGCGAGGCGCTGCCGAACCGTCGAGCGTGCGGCCTCAATAGCCACGTTGGCGGCGCCGAGCATTCGGGGCTCGGTCGGCCTGTTCAGGGCATGACGGGCGATGCTCGCGGCCAGATCATCCACTTCTCCCGCGATGGCATCCAGCCGCTTCCGGTCGATCTCGCGCCGAGCCTCCGAGCGGAGTTCAAGCAGTCGCGCTGTCGCCACCTCGATCCGCTGCCGGCGGATGCGGCCGAGGCGCTGCCGCAGCCATGCGATGGTCGAACCGACGCCCCCGCCCAGGATAGCCACGAGGTAGATCCAGCTCTCGTAGCGCTCGATGAACGTCTGCTGCTCACGCTCGTAGTAGTCGATGGCCCCCGGGTGGATCGGCAAACGGGCCGTGGTAGCCTCCGCCGTGTCGTCGTACGCCGGATAGGTGACATTCTCCGCGGCCGGCACGGTCTCGGCCAGCGCCGCGCGCATCTCGAAGAGATGCTGCGTCACTTCGGCGGCGACGCTGCGCGACAGGCTTGCGCGGGCCATCAATCTGTAGGACGAGCCCACGGTCGCAACTTCTTCGGCGGGAAGGCGCGGATTGCCGCCGAACAGGGCGGCCGGTAGCGTCACCGGCTGCAGGCGCGGCCGTCGCGCCAGCACGGCTGCGGTGTCGGGAACACCGAGGAGCACCACGTCGCCGTCCGCGCTCGCGTCGCGGACGAGGTTGACCACCCGGCGTGCGGATGGCGAGGTCGGCGTCGTCACCAGCGCCATCGCGTCGATGCGTCCATCGCCGAGCGCGGCCACCACGTCCGCCTCCTCCAGCGGGACGAGGGCGATGGCCTTGGCGGGCACAGGACCGGTCACGGGATCGGTGAGGAGTTCCAGTTCCTCATGGCTGCTCAGGTCGCGCAGGAGCGTCCTGTCCGCATCTCGGCCCGCCAGCATACCCAGCCGCTTGCCCGCCAGATCCGGGAAGCTCTCGATTCCGGATTTGGTGGGCGCAGCAACGAAGGCGGCGAGTTCGCGGAGGACCGCAAGGGTCAGCCCGTTCCCGGGCATCGCCACGTCCGGTCGGACCACCGCGAGATCGGCCTTGCCGGTCTTCAGCGCATCCGCGCTCTCGCGCACGCCGGCGAAGTCTAAAATGCTGAGCCGGAGTCCGGTCCTACCCCGGGCGAGTTCATCGGCGTAGGCCCGCAGAAGAGCCGGTTCGGTTCCGCCGTTCGGGGCAACGGCGATGGTCAGGGTCGTGGCGCGTGTAAGACGAAGCCCCACGGCGATGATGAGGACGAGCACGAGCGCTAATCCCAGGGTGAATAGCGCCTCTCGGCCAACAGGAAATGACAACTTGCGCACGTATGCTCCCAACCAGGAGAGCCGGCGCCGCAGCGCAGGCCTGGGCCACTGTGGGTCAGAACTTGCTGACCAAGAGACCGAGACCGAAGCCGACGAGCCCGGCGATGACGAGCGAGGTGTGGGGCCACTCGACGGACCTCTGGTGGCCTTCCCACGCGTAGCGGCGGCCCCGGTCGTAGGCATCCGCCGCATGGTCCGAGACCTCGTCGGCGGCGTACCAGGCGGCGTCCCTGGCTTGGCCGTAGAGATTTTCGGCGGTGCTCTGCGCCATGCCGCCGAGTTCGCGCGCGGCGCCCGAGATCCTGTCCGTGTCGACCATGTCGTCCTCCCTGAGGCGTCCGTGCCACCACTGCTCGGCGATGGGCCAGATGGCTCTCCTCAGGTAGGTCGATGGCCGCGTCTTGCGACGGTCCATCCCGCGTTGGAAGCGCGACGGGGTTCGGCGACTGGGCGTTCGGTTCGCCGGAGCGCGCAAGACCGGACATTCGGCTTGGCGCCCATCCGGGTCATCAAAGGAGCCTCGGACGCTTCCTGACAGCGGGCATTTAGCGTGATGGCTGCAGCGACGAGCCATTCTCATAAGGGCGGCTCACGGAACTCCAGAGCGCGGGAGCACCGTGGTCCGTACGCAATCCGAATAGCCACTTCCAGCCGGTCAAAGTGACCTGAGAACATGCGGGGCGCCGTCCTCACTGCACCGGGCGCGTGGTCATCTTTCTCACAGCAGCTCCGAGTGTATCTCTCGTTTAGGAGTCGGCCGTTGTCTGCATCGCCACCAGAAGCGCAGGTGCAAAGGCGCCGACCTGTCCCTCGGACCGTGCCAAGGCGGGCAGCTGTTCTGCCGCTGGCATCCCGCATTCTTCGACCTCCGGGACGGTTCCGTCTCGCTGGGTTGGTCGTTCCGTGCCCTCGCCTGTTCGCCGTCTAGACCGCACGGGACCGCCTCCGGTTGAAGATGGAGCACGCTTCGCCGCTTCGGTGAGAGCCTCTTCCGAGCCGCGTCGCCGGCCTACCGCGGCTGCGCGATCTGATTTGCCTCGCCGCGTCGTTAGGACCACTATGCGGCGCGGAATAAGATCAAGGGCGTGTGACCACTGATGACGCCACGCACGATCGAGCGCGCATGAGGCGCCGCGACGTCCTCGGAGCTTGGGCCGCCTTGTCCCTGGCGCGGCCCGCCATTGCCCAGCCCGCCAAGGTCCTGCGCTTCATCCCGGAAAGCGACGTCGCAGTCATCGACCCGATCTGGACAACGGCGACCGTGACCCGCAATCACGGCTACCTCGTCTTCGACACCCTCTACGGCCAGACCGCGCGCTACGACTTCGAGCCGCAGATGGTGGAGGGACACGCGGTCGAATCGGACGGCCGCGTCTGGCGCCTGACCCTGCGCGAGGACCTGCGCTTCCACGACGGCGAGCCGGTTCTGGCCAGGGACGCGGTGGCGAGCATCCGCAGGTTCGCCGCGCGCGATGCCTTCGCCCGGGAACTGATGGACGCCACCGACGAACTCACCGCGGCCTCCGACCACGTCGTGCTGTTCCGACTCAAGCGTCCCTTCCCGCTGCTGCCCGCGGCTCTGGGCAAGACCGGCACTTCGATGCCCTGCATCATGCCGGAGCGCTTGGCGAAGACAGACCCGAACACGCAGGTCACCGAGATGGTGGGCTCCGGCCCCTTCCGCTTCAAGGCGGATGAGCGCGTCCCGGGCGCGCTCACCGTCTACGAGCGCTTCGACGGCTACGTGCCACGCCGGGACGGCACGGCGAGCTTCACCGCGGGGCCGAAGCGGGTGCATTTCGACCGCGTCGAGTGGCGGATCGTGCCCGACGCCTCCACCGCCGCGAGCGCGCTCGCCGCCGGCGAGGTCGATTGGTGGCAGAACCCGACGCCCGATCTGCAGGGGCTGCTCAAGACCAAGGCGCCCTTGAGGTTGGAGGTGCTCGATCCCGCAGGGGGTATCGGCTGCCTGCGCTTCAACCACCTGCACCCGCCCTTCGACAATCCGGCGATCCGCCGGGCGCTGCTGGGCGCCGTCGATCAGACCGAGTTCATGAGCGCGGTCGCGGGCGACGAGCACAGCCTGTGGAAGGACCATGTCGGCGTCTTCAGCCCCGATGCGCCGATGGCCACGCGCGAGGGCACGGACATGCTGGTGGGCGCCCGCGATTTCGCCGCGGTGAAGCGCGCCCTGGACCAAGCCGGCTATCGGGGCGAGCGCGTCGTCATGCTCGATCCCGCCGACTATCCCGCCACGCATCCGCTGGCGTTGGTGGCGGCCGAGGCCTTCCAGAAGTGCGGGCTCGCCGTCGACCTAGTCGCGATGGACTGGGGCACGCTGGTCCAGCGCCGGTCGAGCCGCCAGCCCCCGGACAAGGGCGGCTGGAACGCCTTCGTCACCTACCTCAACGGCACGAACAACTTCGATCCCGCCGCCCAACTGGGCATCCGCGGCAACGGCGATCAGGCTTGGTTCGGATGGCCCCGAGCCCCGCGGCTCGAGGAGCTGCGCGCGCAATGGTTCGCCGCACCAGACTTGGCGGCGCAGAAGGCGATCTGTGCCGAGATCCAGCGGCAGTTCTTCGTCGACGTGCCCTACCTGCCACTCGGTGCCTATTACGAGTCCACGGCCTATCGCGGGCTGACCGGTGTGCGCAGCGGCTTTCCGCAATTCTACGACGTCAGACCGGCCTGAGAAGATCGACGCCGATGCGCATCGCCGTGCTCCAGTTTACCCACGAGACCGTGACGTTCCTGCCGAACGACACGACTTTGGAGGATTTCGTCTATCCCGGTTCGCCGGCCTCCGGCGATGCCCTCCTGGCCACCGACCCGAAGGGCTACATGGGCGGCTTCGTCCAGGTCGCGCGGGAATACGCAGGGGTCGAACTCGCCGGCATCACCTCGCCTCTGTGGCCACGCACCGGCATCGGCTCGGGCTGGGTGACGCGCGAGGCGTTCGAGCATTTCCTAGGCGTCATGCTGTCGGAGCTGCAGGCGGGTGCGCCCTTCGACGGCGTCTACCTAGCGCTGCACGGGGCCATGGGCGTGCGCGGGGTGCCGCGCCCCGAGGCGGAGATCGCCCGGCGGGTACGCCAGGTCGTCGGCCCGGGCGCCCCCATCGCGGCGACCTTCGATCCGCACGGCAACGAGGACGCGGAGTTCCTGCGCCACGCCGACATGGCCTTCGCGGTGAAGTACTTCCCGCATTACGACATGCACCTGCAGGGTCAGCGCGCGGCGCGCATGCTCGTCCGGACCATCCGCGGATCCTTCCGGCCGGCGCATCGGACGATCTCCGTGCCGATCATCGCGCCCACGGTCGTGATGTGGACCGGCGCCGCGCCCTGGTCCGACCTCGTGCAGCGGGCGCTGGTCTGGGAGGCCCGTGAGCCCGACGTCTTCGTCAACGTGTTCTTCGGCTTCCCGTGGTCGGACGTGCCCGATGCCGGGATGGCGGTCCAGGTCCTGACGAACGGCGATCCCGATCTCGCCGAACGGGTCGCCCGGGACATGGCGTCTTGGACCTGGCGGCATCGGGCGGCTCTGGTGTCGAGCGTCGCCATTCACGCGATGCGCGACGGGGTCGCTCGGGCCGCCCGAGCCGTTCGGGAGGGCGGGGCGCCGGTTGTGCTCGCTGACTACAGCGATCGCTCTGGCCGCGCGACGTGGCTCCTGGCGGAGGTGCTGGCGCAGGACCTGGAGCGCACGCTCGTCGGCACGGTCGCCTCACCCGCGGTCCTGCGCCGGTTGCTGGCCGGCGGCGTGAAGGCCGGTGACGCGTTCGACGAGGCCGTAGGCGGCTCCGTCGATGGTGAGGATGACCCTTCCGCCGGAAGTCCGGTCCGCATCACCGGGACGGTGCTTGCCATTGTCAGGGCCACGGCCGGTCGCGGTAGCGACGACGTCTGGCTGTGCGTCGGCTTCGGACAGGGCAACGTTCTGGTCCTGAGCCCCTACCTCGTCCAGATCATGGAGCCGTCGGAGCTCTGGGATCTCGGCCTGAACGCGGCGGATTTCGACGTGGTCGCGATCAAGTCCCGGGTCCATTTCCGGCGGGGCTTCGACGACGCTGGCTACGCGCGGACGATCCTGCTCGTCGAGCCCCCCGAGCCGTTCCTGGGCACAGTGCATCTCGACGCCCTCGCCTACGAGCACCTCAGGCTCGGCGACTCCTATCCCTACGGCAATCCTGCCTTCGACGCCGGCTAACTCCGCGCGGCGACGAACAAGCCGGCCCGCCGCTTTCATTTGCGTGCGGCAGCGCCGGGAAGAGCCAAATCGACCCGCGCAGGCAGCCGCGCGAACCGGCCTTCTGCGCGGTCCGTCGCCTGAGGCGTCATCCGCAGATGTAGCTTCGAGCCGACCTCGACGATAGCCCGGATGGCCGGGATGAGCTCCTCGCCGAGGTCGGTCAGCGCGTAGTCCACGCTCGGCGGAGTCGTCGCCAGCACGGAGCGCACAAGAACGCCCCGTCCCTCGAGATCCTTCAGCCTCGCGCTCAACACCTTGGCCGAGATATTCGGCATCGCGCGCCGCAGCTCGGAGAAGCGACGGGCGCCCTCGCTCAGGTTCCAGATGATCTCAGGCGTCCAGACGCCGCCGAGCAGGCTCATGCACGCCGACATCGGGCAGCCCGGCGGCGGCGGTACCTTTTTCCGCAGCTTCAGAACCACGACACGCTCCCGGCATCCGGACGGCAACTTGGTTTCTCCGACGATACTCGAAAGCGCTGGTCACCGGAAGTTACCCGGTTCCCATGAGTAACGCGCCCGTATACCTCTCCGGGCATCCCGCAAGCGGAGACGATCCATGAAGCTCTTCTATGCCCCCGGCGCATGCTCGCTCTCGCCCCACATCGTGCTGCGCGAGCTCGGCCTGCCGTTCGCGATCGAGGCTGTCGACCTCCACAAGAAGAAGACGGCCTCCGGTGCGGATTTCAGGGCTGTCAATCCGAAGGGCTACGTCCCGGCGTTGGAGCTTGAGGACGGCGAGATCCTGACCGAGGGCGCGGCCATCGTGCAGTATCTGGCCGATAAGCACGCACCCGGCACCCTCGCGCCGCTGTCCGGCACGGTCGAGCGCGCGCGGCTCAACGGCCACCTGAACTTCATCTCGGCCGAGCTTCACAAGGCGTTCGGCCCCCTCTTCAACCCCGTGCTCGCGCCCGAGACGCGGGAGGCGGCGTTGGCCAATCTCAGTCGCAAGCTCGACTTGGTCGAGGCTGCGCTCGCAGACGACCGCCCTCACCTTACCGGCCCGGATTTCACCGTGGCCGACGCCTACCTCTTCGTGGTCCTGAGCTGGGCGCCGAAGCTCGGCGTCGATCTCGGCCGCTGGCCACATCTCACCCGCTTCAGCCAGCGCGTCGCGGCGCGCGCATCCGTCCAGGCCGCGATGGCGGCGGAGGGGTTGCAGAAGGCGGCGTGACGGGATCCGGGCGGCCGCCCTCATCCGCCGCCCTCTCTCCCTGTCCTGCTCGACCACATGCGAAGCGGCATGTCCCAACGCGAGTGTGATCATGAAGAAGATCGGGTTCCTATCGTTCGGGCACTGGGCGCCGACGGCGCGGTCCGGAACGCGCTCGGCGGGCGATACCCTGCTTCAGTCCATCGACCTCGCGATCGCGGCGGAAGAACTCGGCGCCGACGGCGCCTATTTCCGGGTCCATCACTTCGCGCGCCAGCTCGCCTCGCCGTTTCCACTGCTTGCGGCCGTCGGAGCCCGGACCAAGCGCATCGAGATCGGCACCGGCGTCATCGACATGCGCTATGAGAACCCGCTCTACATGGTCGAGGACGCCGGCTCGGCAGACCTGATCTCGGGCGGGCGGCTCCAGCTCGGCATCAGCCGCGGCTCGCCCGAGCAGGTCATCGACGGCTGGCGACACTTTGGCTACGCGCCGCGCGAAGGCGAGAGCGATGCCGGGATGGGCCGCCGGCACGCCGAGGTGTTCCTCGACCTGCTGAATGGGAAAGGCTTCGCCGAGCCCAACCCGCGGCCGATGTTTGCCAACCCGCCGGGGCTGCTGCGCCTGGAGCCGCATTCCGAGGGTTTGCGCGAGCGGATCTGGTGGGGCTCGGCTTCTGACGCCACCGCGGTCTGGGCCGCGCAGCAAGGCATGAACCTGCAAAGCTCGACACTCAAGGCGGACGAGACCGGCGAACCGTTCCACGTCCAGCAGGCCAAGCAGATCCGCCGCTATCGCCAGGCCTGGACGGAGGCAGGTCACGCGCGTGCGCCGCGGGTCTCCGTCTCCCGGTCGATCTTCGCGCTCGTGAACGACCTCGACCGCGCCTATTTCGGACGCGGCGAGAGCAGCGACCAGGTCGGCATCATCGACAACATGCGGGCGGTGTTCGGCCGCTCCTACGCCGCGGAGCCGGAGCGGCTGGTCGAGGAGCTCAAGGCCGACGAGGCGATCACGGAGGCCGACACCCTCCTGCTGACGGTGCCGAACCAACTGGGCGTGGCCTACAACACCCACGTCATCGAGAGCGTTCTCAAGTATGTCGCTCCGGAACTCGGCTGGAGGTGAACGAAGCGCCGCTTCAGTCTCGCCCCGGCACCGGAACCTGGGCTCCGGTCGGAAAGTCGACCCTCGGCTTGGCGCCCATCCCAGTCATTCACCACGCTTCGGACACATCTCCGAAGTGGACGTCACGAAAGCCGGATCGAGAGGTCGGAGTTAGCAATGCTACGGGACCTTCGACATCAAATTCCGAGATAACATCCTGTCCTCCGAAGATGGCTCATAACTGGCATCCGGCGTCGTCGTGTGCCGCACGAGAGCAGAGGCAGGCCACCTCCGTTCGCGTTCTCAAAACTTCGACCGCGTGTTGGTACTTGGTGGTGCAGCGCCCCACACAGTCGCCAGGAAGGTGGTGAAGGCTTCGAGGCTGGTAGACCGAGCCGGCCTCATCCAAGTCGCGTAGGTCGCGATGGTATCAGGCACGTCGTCGAGGGAGCGGATCACGATCCCACGCCGCTGCACGTTGCGTACACAGCTAGCGTAGGTGCTCACGCCGGCGCCCGCCGCCACGAGGCCGAAAATCCCCTCGCTGGACGATGCCTCCTGGCTGATGGTCGGATGGAAGCCGCGCCGATGGCAGATCGCGAAGAAGGCCTCGCGATAGGCGCTCCAGCTCCCGCCGGACCCCAGCACGAACGGCTCGCCGGCGAGATCCTTGAGGGTCAGACTGCGCGCGTTCGAGAGTGGATGGGTGATCGGCAACAGAGCCACGTAGGAGTCGCGGTCGAACAACAAACTCTCGAAATGCTCGTTCTCGACCGCGCTGAGCGTGAAGCCGACGTCGATGCGGTCATTGAGCAGGGCCTCGCGCTGGGATTGCGAGGGCACGTGCGACAGCTCCAGACGGATCGCCGGGCGCACTTCGCTGAATGCGCGGACCAATTCCGGCAGCCGGCCGTTGATCGCAAAATCCATGTAGCCGACGCGCAGGACGCCGGCCATGCCGGTCGCCGTGCGCTGCGCCAGCGTCACGGCCCGCTCCAGATGGTCGATCCCGATCCGGCACTCGGCGAGGAAGGCCCGTCCGGCCTCCGTCACCTCGACCGTTCGGGTCGTACGTCGGAACAGCTTCACGCCGACCTCCGCCTCGAGTTCCGCGATGAGCCGGCTGAGACCAGGCTGGGTCGTCGCAAGGCGCTGCGCGGCCCGGCCGAAATGAAGCTCCTGCGCGAGGACGAGGCAGCTCGAGACATGCCTGATATCGAACCGCATTGATGTCGGATCCCGTATAAATCACGCCGAATTCATCATTTCACACCGCGGACCAACTGCAACATCCTCGCCCCGACCCCGCTGCGGCGGGCTGGAACGAACGATGCAAGGGATGAGACAGATGGCCTTCAACACCGAACTCGACAGCGCTCTCGAAGCGGCCTTCGCGGAGGCGAGCGCGCTGTACAAGGAGCGCGGGTTCCAGCGCCGCGTCGGGTTCGGCCGGCGCCCCGCCCTGATCAACGTCGATCTCGCCAATGCCTGGACGCGCCCGGGTAATCCCTTCACCTGCGAGAACATCGACGACCAGATCATCCCCGGCGTCCAGGCGCTCCTGGCCGCCTGCCGCCGTAACAACCACCCGGTCGTGCACGTCACCACCTGCTATCAGGTCACCGACGTCGACAGCCCCAAGACCGACATGGGCCTGTGGCACCGCAAGATCCCGGTCGAGGTCGTGGATCAGAACAAGCCCGAGCTGTGGGCGATCGACAGCCGCATCGAGCCGATCCCGGGCGAGCAGGTCCTGGTGAAGAAGCGGGCGAGCGCCTTTCACGGGACCTACCTCGCCGGGTTCCTACGCGCCAACAACGTCGACACGATCCTGGTCACGGGCGTGACCGCCTCGGCCTGCGTGCGCACGACGCTCTGCGACGGTCTCGCCGAGGGCTTCCGCACCATCGCGGTGCGCGAGTGCATCGGTGACCGCGTGCCGGGCGCCGTCGCCTGGAACCTCTTCGACATCGACGCGAAGTTCGCCGACGTCGAGCCGCTGGAGCGTTGCGTCGCCTATCTCGACGAGGTCGGCCTGCGCAACGCCGCCTGATGACCTGAGCCATCGCCCGACGCGATCCGATCCTCGACCCGCCGCCCCTGCAGGAGTCTGAGCCGATGCGTGCTCTCCGGTCCCTCGATCGATTCTCGCCGACGCGCCGGCAGGCGCTCCTCGGCAGTGCGGCGGCCATCCTCACGGCGGGGGCGGGACGCGAGGCGCACGCGGCTGCCGGAACGGTCGTCGTCTCCAATTGGGGCGGTGACTGGAACCAGCGGACGGTGCGCTTCGTCGAGGCTCCCCTGGTGGAGGCGCAGGGCCTGACCGTCGTGCGCGATCTCGGGATGGAGCCGGAGCGCAAGGCCAAGCTTCTCGCCGAGCGCCGCCTGCGCCGTGGCAGCATCGACGTGATCCATCTGAACGACTCGGACGGGTTCGAGATGATGAAGCAGGACGTGCTGGCAGACCTCGACCGGGGGCGCATCCCGAACTACGGCGACGTGGTTCCAGCCCTGCGCACGGATTATTTCGTGCCGTGGCTCTATAGCGGCGTGGTGATCATATACAACAAAGACAAGATCAAGGATCCACCGAAGGCCTATGAGGAGCTTTGGGACAAGAAGTGGGCCGGTCGCCTCGGCCTGACCAATCAGCTCTATTTCAATTACATGATGATGTCCGGCCTGATCCAGGGCGGCAACATGACGAGCGTCGAGACCGGCCGCGAGCGGCTCGTCGCGCTCAAGGGGCTGGTCCAGCCCCGGCTCTACGCCGCGCATCAGCAGCTCGGCGCGGCGCTGGCCACCGGCGAGGTCGACATCGCCCTCAACTACAAGGCCCGCGGCCTGCAATGGATCAACGAGGGCTCGCCGCTGGCCATCCAGTATCCGCGAGAGGGCGCGATCGCGATCACCTTCGGCGCCGGGATGCCGAAACGAGCGCCGAACCCGGAGGGCGCGTATGTCTATCTAAATGCGATGCTCGACCGGAAGGCGATGGCCGAACTCGCCGCGGCGAGCTTCTACGCGCCGGCCAACGGCGCGGCGGATCTGAGCCCTGACCTGCGGGCCCGGATCGACTTCTCGCCCGAGGAACGCGAGCACCTCAACTTCCCGGATTACGCCTACGTCTCGAAGAACACCGCCGAGTGGCTTGAGTGGTGGAACAAGACGATGGCGCGCTGATCCGATGGCAACCGTCGCACGCTCGGAGGTTCTGGCGCCCGACCTCGCGCCCCGGGCCCGGCCGCGAGTCCCCCCTGGGGTCGGCAATGTCCTGCCGGGCACGCTGCTGGTCGTCGTGGCCCTTCTCGGGCCGCTCGCCCTGATGTTCCGATACAGCTTCAACCGGTTCGTGCCCGGTGAGCTGATGGTCGAAGGGCTCACCCTCGCCAACTACGCCAAGTTCCTGCACGACGCCTTCTATCGCGACGTCCTGCTGACGACCCTCTGGGTGGCGGCCCTCTCGACGCTGATCTGCCTGGTGCTCGGCTTCCCCGTCGCCTATGCCCTGGTGCGGCAGGTCGGACCGCGCTGGAAGTCGAAGCTCCTGATCCTGATCATCCTGCCGCTGCTCATGGGCAACGCGGTCCGTACCGCCGCCTGGATGGTCATCCTCGGCGACAAAGGCCTTCTTGCCGCCCTGCTCTCCGCAGCGGGGCTCACGTCACCCCGGCTGATGTACACCCCCACCGCCGTGGTGATCGGCCTCGTCTCGGTGACGCTGCCCTTCATGATCGTGACGCTGCAGAGCGTGCTCGAGCGGATCGATCCGGTCCTCGAGGAGGCGGCCGAGAGTCTGGGCGCCGGGCACCTCACGATCCTGCGGCGGGTCGTGCTGCCGCTCGCGCTGCCAGGGCTGCTCGCCGGCACGATGCTGTGCTTCATCCTGTCGATGAACGCATACGCCACGCCGGTGCTGATCGGCGGCCCGCAATTCCACATGATGGCGCCCGAGGTCTACCAGCAGGTGGCCAAGGCGATGAACTGGCCGTTCGGCGCGGCCCTCGCCTTCGTGCTGATGACCGTCACCCTCGTGCTGACCACCACCGCCAACGTCCTCGTACAGCGCCGCTACCGGCGCTGGTCGGAGTAGGGCCATGTCGCGCGCAGGCATCCGCCGGACCTACGGCGCCATCTCGGGCGCGGTCCTCGCCTTCATCGTGCTGCCGCTGGTGGTCATCGTCTGGGTATCGTTCTTCGCCAACCGCATCCTCGCCTTCCCGGCGAGCGGCTACACCCTCGACTGGTACGCGCGCGCCCTCGAAACGGACGCCTTCCGGGACGGCTTCGTCACGAGCGTGCAGACGGCGCTGTTCGCCACGGCGGCGAGCCTCGCCCTCGGCGTGCCGGCGAGCCTCGGCCTGGTGCGCGGCCGCTTTCCCGGACGCGACGCCGTGCAGGCCCTGCTGCTCGCGCCGATGGTGGTGCCCGGCATCGTCGGCGGCGCCGCCCTGTTCATCGCCTTCATCGAGGTCGAGGCGCTGCTCGATATCCAGGTGGCCGGCACGCTCGGCGGCCTGCTCGTGGCGCACACGCTGATCGCGCTGCCCTGGACCATCCGGCTGGTCAGCGCGTCCCTCGCCTCGGCCGACCGGGCGATCGAGGAGGCCGCCGCAAGCCTCGGGGCCGACCCATTCACCGTGCTGCGGCGCGTGACGCTTCCGGCGATCCGGCCCGCGATCGTCGCGGCGGCCCTGTTCTCCTTCGTGATCTCGTTCATTGATCTGGAGAAGTCGATCTTCCTCGTCGGCCCGGGCCGGACGACGCTGCAGATCGCCCTGGTCAACTACCTCGAATGGAACCTCGACGGGACGGTCGCGGCTGTCGCCGCCGTCCAGATCCTGATCGTCGGGACAGCGCTTCTCGTCAGCGACCGCTACGCGCGTCTCGCCCAAGCCTTTTGAGACTGCCACCTGACAGCCCGGAGATCGGATCATGTCGACGACGGTCGCCCTTCGCTCCCTGAGTAAGCGCTACGGCAGCTTCACGGCCGTGGACGACATCACCCTCGATGTGCCCGAGGGCCAGCTCGTCGCCCTGCTCGGCCCCTCGGGCTGCGGCAAGACGACGACGCTGCGGATGATCGGCGGGTTCGTCGAAGCGGATGCCGGCAACATCCTGATCGGTGGCCGCGACGTGACCCGTCTGCCGCCGGCCAAGCGCAACATCGGCTTCGGCTTCCAGAGCTACGCCCTGTTCCCGCACATGAGCATCGCCCAGAACGTCGCCTTCGGCCTGGAGATGCGCCGCCTGCCCCGGGCCGAGATCGCGTCGCGCGTCGCCCGGGCGCTCGACCGGGTGCGCCTGTCGGCGATGGCGGACCGGCTGCCAAAGCAGCTATCCGGCGGCCAGCAGCAGCGGGTCTCTCTGGCCCGCGCCCTGGTGATCGAGCCTTCCGTGCTGCTCCTCGACGAGCCGCTCTCCAACCTCGATGCGCAGCTGCGCGGGGAGATGAAGCTCGAGATCCGCCAGATCCAGAAGGCGATGGGCATCACCACGATCTTCGTCACGCACGATCAGGACGAGGCGCTCTCGATCGCCGACCGTATCGTGGTGATGCGCGCCGGGCGGATCGAGCAGGACGGCAGCCCGGAGGCGGTGTTCGGTGCGCCACGCTCGCGCTTCGTGGCGGAATTTATGGGCGTGACGAACCTCCTGCCGGGGACGGTCGAGGGACCGGGCACGTTCCGGCTCGCCGACGGCAACGCGATCCGCGTCCCGGCTGCCGTCGCCGGCCGCGGGGCGACGGTCCTGGCGATCCGTCCCGAGCGCGTTTGGATCACGCCCTCCGGCGCGGACACCGAGCCCGACACGCTGGATGCCGAGATCGAGGCGGCGACCTATCGGGGTCTTTCGGTCGAGTACCGGCTGCGGACCACGTCCGGCCTGTGCCTGACGGCGCGTCGGGCGACCCCCGCCACCGGCGGCCCGGCCATGCTCGAACCCGGCGCGCGTGTCCACGTCGCCGTTCCACCGGACGCCTGCCACTTCGTCCCTGTCGAACTCTGAGAGGACGCCCAATGACCATCCGGCACGACGACCTGATCGTGATCGACGGGCTGATCGTCTCCGACTTCGGGCCCGAGGTCTTCGCCGACATGCGCCGCGGCGGCATCACCGCGGCTAACTGCACCTGCTCCGTCTGGGAGGATTTCGCCGCCACCATGCGGACGATGGCCCGCTGGCGACGTTGGTTCCGCGAGCACACCGACCTGATCACCCCGGTCCACGGCGTCGCCGACATCCACCGCGCGAAGGCGGAGCGCCGCACCGGCATCATCCACGGTTGGCAGAACACCAGCGCGATCGAGGACCGGATCGAGTACCTGGAGCTATTCCACGCGCTCGGCCTGCGGATCGTCCAGTTGACCTACAACACCCAGAACCTCGTCGGCTCGGGCTGCTACGAGTCGCACGACGGCGGGCTGTCCGATTTCGGTCGCGACGTGCTGGCCGAGATGAACCGACTCGGCATCCTGTGCGACCTCTCGCATGTCGGACCGAAGACCAGCGCGGATGCGATCCGCGCCTCGCAGCGGCGCGTCGCCTACTCCCACTGCCTGCCCGCAGCCCTGAAGGACCATCCGCGCAACAAGACGGATGCGCAGCTTCGCTTCATCGCCGAGCGGGGCGGCTTCGTCGGTGTGACCATGTTCCCGCCGTTCCTGGCCCGGGGCGCGGCCTCGACGATCGAGGACTACCTCAACGCCATCGCGTACGTGATCAATCTGGTCGGCGAAGAGAACGCCGGCATCGGCACCGACTTCACGCAGGGCTACGGGCAGGCCTTCTTCGACTACATCACCCACGACAAGGGTGACGGACGAAAGCTCACGGATTTCGGTGAGGTTCTGAACCCCGAAGGCATCCGCGTCATCGGCGACTTCCCGAACCTCACCGCGGCGATGGAGCGGCGCGGCTGGCCGGCCTCCCGCATCGAACGCGTCATGGGCGGCAACTGGCTCGCCCTGCTCGGCGACGTCTGGGCCTGAGCGCTTCTCGGGCAACTTCGGAGATCTCGCGATGTCAGCGAACACCTACGACGTCATCGTGCTCGGCGTCGGCGGCATGGGGTCGGCCGCCTGCTGGCATCTCGCCCGCCGCGGCGTCCGGGTTCTGGGCCTCGAGCGCTTCGACATCCCGCACGCCATGGGGTCCTCGCATGGCTTCAACCGGATCATCCGCCTCGCCTACTTCGAGGACCCCTCCTATGTGCCGCTGCTGCGCCGCGCCTACGAGAACTGGCGGGAACTGGAGGGGCGCTTCGGCGAGCAACTCCTCTTCATCACCGGCTCGATCGATGCGGGGCCTGAGGGCAGCGCCATGGTCGAAGGCTCGCTCGCGGCCTGCCGGATGCACGACCTCCCGCACCGTCTGCTCGATGGCGCCGAGCTGCGCCGCGTGGCGCCCGGCTACAACTTGCCCGACACGCATCGCGCCGTCCTTCAGCCGGATGGCGGCTTCGTCTCGGCCGAGCGCGCGATCGTCGCGCATGTCACGCAGGCGCAGGCGGCCGGCGCCGAGATCCGGGCGCGGGAGCCGGCGCTGAGCTGGGAGCCGACTGCGACGGGCGTACGCGTCACGACAGAGCGCGGCACCTACGAGGCGGGACGCCTCATCCTCTCGGCGGGCTCGTGGATGGGCGAATTCGTGCCGCAGCTTAAAACGGTCGCTGTGCCCGAGCGGCAGGTGCTCGGCTGGTTCCAGCCACGGGAACCGGCCCTGTTCGCGCCGGAATGCTTCCCAGTCTTCAACATGGAGGTGGACGAAGGCAAGTTTTACGGCTTTCCAGTCTGGCACGTGCCGGGCTTCAAGATTGGCCGCTGGCACCATCTCGGCGAGACGGGCGGTGCCGATACCTTGTCGCGGGAGTGCGGAGCCGAGGACGAGGCGGTGCTACGCCCGTGCGTCAGCCGCTACTTCCCTCGGGCGAACGGTCCGACGATGGCGATGCGGGCCTGCTTCTTCACCAACACGCCGGACGAGCACTTCGTGATCGACACGCTGCCAGACTTACCGCAGGTGGTCGTCGCATCGCCCTGTTCAGGCCACGGCTACAAGTTTTGCAGCGTCGTGGGTGAGGTTCTCGCGGACCTCGCCACGGGCATGAGGCCAGGCTTTGACCTCAGCCTGCATGCGCTCGACCGCTTCGCACCACGTTCCGATGCCAGCACTGACCAAAGCTCCGTGTGATCAGAGTCTAGGGCCCGTTCAGCTCCAGTTCTGTTCGTCTTGGCTTGCCAACCCGCAAGACGTGGGTTGGCACTCGCTGAGGCTTAACGTCTGCTCTTCCAATATGCGGGCTTATGAGCAGACTGGCTGGTTTCGGCCAGATCACATCACGCGGGAGCGCCATCGCACGCAGGACCGGTCGTTCGGTTTTGCGCCCTTCCCGGTCGTTCGAGAAATTTCCGCCGCTTCTCCATAGCGGACATTCGGCGTAACTGCCGCAGGCCCCGATCACCAAGGGCTTGAACAAGGTGCCGCTGCGCCGGTCAGCCTCGACGTCAAAGGAGATCTTCTGTCCCTCAATCAGGTTGCGCATCCCGGCGTGCTCGACGGCCGAGATGTGAACGAACACATCCTAATCGCGGCACCCCGACCGTCAAACCCCCTGCTTGATCAGGTCGCGCACGCGCTCGACGGCCTCAAGGACCGCAGTCTCGACGGCAGCGGCGATTATGTCCGTATCGTTAGTCTCAAGCTTGGACCACGGCACCGTCTCAAGCCAGGCCATCTTGCCCAGCCTGTTGCTCGCGGTCGCACGGATGGTGAGGCCACCGTCCCGCACGATGAACTCGGCGAGGACATTGTGATCCTCGGCCAAGCGTTCGCCCCGCACGGTTGCCATCCGAAGATTGGCGATGAAGGCTCGGTTGGGATTGTCGGCCATAACGCTTCTATGAGCTGTCTTCGACGGGCGAGGCCATCCGAACCTGCTGAGGGCGTGCCCACGGTTGCGATGCCCGCGTTTTACTTCGGAGCGGATCTTCAAGCGAGCAGATGGCAGAGCCGCAGAGGGTCATCCGAGGCATTTACCTGAGCCGCGCCGTACGTCCGCCTACCTACGAGGCCGCGGAAGCGGACCAGCCTCTCCCGGCCAGACTACGTCACGCTGGACCGTAATCGCGTGCCGGGTCGGACGTTCGCCTTGGCGCCCATCCCGGTCATTCATGAGGCACGAGCGCTCCTTCATAGCGGACGTCCGGCATCAAGGCCGTGATGCTGGGCTATTCGCGAAAGGAGAGTCAAAGCACCTGCGACAGGAACCGGCGCGTGCGCTCGTCCTGGGCGGAGGCGAAGAACGTCGCGGGCGGCCCGTGCTCGACGATCACGCCGCGGTCGGTGAAGTAGATGTGGTCGGCAACGTCGCGGGCGAAGTTCATCTCGTGCGTGACGAGCATGCACGTCATGCCCTCCTCGGCGAGTTCCCGGATCGTCACCAGCACCTCCTTGACCGTCTCCGGATCGAGGGCGGCGGTGACCTCGTCGAACAGCATCACGTCCGGCCGCATCGCCAGCGAGCGGGCGATGGCCACGCGCTGCTGCTGACCGCCGGACAATTCGCCGGGATAGGCGTTCTCCTTGCCGGCCAGCCGGACCTTGGCGAGCAGCGCCCGCGCCCGTGCCTCGACCTCGCGCCGGTCCTGGCCGAGGACGTGGATTGGGGCCATCATCACGTTCTGCAGCGCGGTCTTGTGCGGGAACAGGTTGTACTGCTGGAACACCATGCCGACCTTGCGGCGTAGCGCCAGCTTGTCGAGCCGGGGATCGGTCACCTCGATCCCCTCGACCTGGATCGAGCCCGCGCTGACCGGCACCAGGGCGTTGACGCAGCGGATCAGCGTCGACTTGCCGGAGCCCGAAGGTCCGATGATGCAGACGACCTCGCCCTTGCGGACGTCGAAGCTGATCCCCTTCAGCACCTCGAACGTCCCGAAGGACTTGTGCACGTCGGCGAGGCGGACGATCGGCTGATCGGGGGTCCAACTCGGGGACGGGGTGGCGGCCAGGGTCGCGCGCGTCATCGTCTCAGCGGGTCTCGAAGCGGCGTTCCAGGGCGGCGGTGAACCGGTCGATCGGGTAGCAGTAGAGGAAGAAGCAGAGCAGCGCGAAGCCGTAGAGCGGGGCGAACAGCTCGGGGCGGCCGCCCTCGGCGGCGTGCACCTGCGCGGTCAGCGTCAGCATCTCGGTGACGCCGACGATGGAGGCCTGCACGGTCGCCATCGCGATGAGCGAGTAGACGTTCATCCAGGGCGGCAGCATCCGCTTCGCGCACTGGGGCAGGATGATCCGCCACATCGTCTGCCGCCGGGTGAAGGCCAGGGATTCGGCGGCCTCCCACTGGGTGTTCGGCACCGAGCGCACCGCGCCGCGGACGATCTCGGCGACGTTGGCCATGACCGGCAGGCTGAAGCCGAAGGTCGCCTTCACCCAGTCGGGCAGCGGCACGCGGATGCCGAACACCGTGACCTGGAACGGCACCAGGAACATCACGAAGAACAGCAGCACCAGCCAGGGCACGTTGCGGAAGACCTGCGTGGCGCACCACGCGAGGCGGGGCAGAACCCGCCCCTCCGCCAGCATGGCCAGCCCGAGCCCGATGCCCGCCACCGTCCCGATCGCCATCGCCATCAGCGAGATCGCGACGTTGAAGGCGAAGCCCGTGAGCAGGAGGGGCGCCCACTTGATCACCACCTCCAGCGGCGACAGCGCGGCGGCCCCGCCCTGCGCCCAGGCCGGGAGGGTGACGAGGGCAAGCCCGGTCAGCAGCCAGAGGTGGGCCGGGCGCAGGCGCGCCGCCGCGCGGTCCTTCGGGAGCGCGAAGGGCAGGAGGACCGGCAGAGTGCCCGGGCGCGCCTTGCCCGGGCCGTGCGGATCCGGGGCGCTCATCGGCCGTATCCCGGGATGCGCAGGGCGCGTTCCCAGCGGTGCATGATCCAGACGAGCACGCCGACGAGGACCGCGTAGGTCGCCAGCAGCACCAGCATCATCTCGAGGACGTTCTGCGACTCGGACCAGATCTGCTTGACCGCGTACAGGGTCTCCGGGACCGCGATGGCGTAGGCCAGCGTCGTGGTCTTCAGGAGGTTGATCAGGTTGTTGTTCAAGGCCGGCAGGCAGACGCGCAGGGCCAGCGGCAGCACGACGTGGCGGTAGGCCTTGAAGCGGGTGTAGCCCAGGGCCTCGGCGGCCTCGATCGTGGTCCGGGGCACGGCCTCGATGCCGGAGCGGAAGATCTCGACGTTGAACGCGCCTGCGAACAGCGACAGCGAGATGATCGCCCACTGGACATTGTTGAGGATCGGGGCGCGCAGGCCGTCCGCCGTGCGGATGTCCGGGAGCAGCGTCCCGAGGCCGAAATAGAAGAAGAAGATCTGCACGAGCGGCGGCGTGTTGCGAAACACCACCACGAAGCCGTTGACCAGCCCCCGCAGGACGCGCGACGGCCCGCTCTGCAGGAGCGCCCCGACGGCGCCGATGACGAGGCTGGCCAGGATGGTGCTGATCCCGAGGAGCAGCGTCATCCGCAGGCCGGCCACGTACCGGTCCCAGTCGTAGGGATCGTAGAAGACCGTGAAGTTGAAGCCCGTGGTCTCGTAGAGCTGCTGGAACCACGCCTGGATCGTGGCGATCATCGCGGGCGAACGCTCGGAGCCGTCGTGCAGGAGTGCATCAGTTGGTCGCGTTCTTGTACTTCTCGTGCATCGCCTTCGAGTAAGCGGTCGGCTCGATGCCCCACTTCCTCTCTTCGCTGACGATGAGGCCGGTCTTCATCCAGTCCTTGGTGGCGTCCTCGACCGCGGTCTGGAGCGTGGTGTTGCCCTGCGCCACCGCCATCATCCACGGGGCGTCGAGGATGCCCTTGAGCGGCAGCGCGTAATTGGCCTTCCAGTCGTCGTCGAGCAGCTTACCCTGCAGCATGCTCTGGTCGTAGACGTAGCCGAGGCAGTTGCCCTGCTTGAGCGCGAAAAGCGGCTTCTCGGACCCGTCGAAGGCGACGATCTCCGCCCCGTAGGTCCGCGCGACGTCCTTGTTGTACCACGCCCCCGAGGTGGCGCAGAGCGGCTTGCCCTTGAGCTGCGCCCAGTCGGTGATGCCGGAAGACTTCGGCAGCAGGACGTTTACGAAGTCGGAATAGTAGTTCGGGTCGATCGCCTGCACGACGCGGCGGCGCTCCGGCTTGTCCGACAGGGTGGCGATCAGCAGATCGACCTTGCCCTGTTGCAGGAATTCGATGCGGTTGGCCGAGACGACCGGCACCAGCTCGAGCTTCACGCCCAGCCGCTTGGCGAGGTCGGCGGCGAGGTCGGGCTCAAGGCCGATGATCGCGCCGCTGGGATCGCGGAAGCCGAACGGCTTGTAATCCGCCTTCACGCCGACGATCAGCGTCCCGCGCTTCTTGATCGCGTCGACACCGTCGGCGGCCGTGGCCCGGCCGGGCAGCGCGACGGCCGAGAACGCCGCGAGCGCGGCCATCGCACCGGCGGTCAGATGGGAGCGGATCGTGAGATGCATCGGATCTTTCCTGCTCGGGTCGGCTGATCTTGGCACGGTTTCAAGCAATCCACGAGCCATTGGCCGGCGCATCAACTGAAACGTGCCAGAGCGAAGGGCCTGAGATCGACCGCGCCGCCGATCCCGGCCAGTTCCGCCGCGACGGCCTCGCCGATGCCGGCCGAGTGCTTGAAGCCGTGCCCCGAACAGGCGGAGACGACTAGAACCCGCTCCATCGCGGGATGCCGGTCGATGATGAAGCCGCGGTCCGGGGTCACCGTGTAGACGCAGGCCGCGGCCTGGACGACCTTGGGGGTCACGCCGGCCAAGCGGTTCGCGACGCGTAGCCGGTACATCTCGTCGGATTCAGACTGGTCGACGCGACGCTCCACCCCGTCGGCAGTGGTGGCGGTGCTGTACTGCTCCGTCGCGACCTTGATGGAACCGTCGAGCGGCGGGAAGCCGTAGAGGTAGTCCGTGTCGCTCGTCCCGTACATCCAAATGAAGACCGGCGAGTGCGGCCCGTAGGCGGTCTCATCCGCCAGCGCGTACCAGTGCAGGAGCTGACGGCGGACGGTCAGGAGCCGGTCGAACGGGCTCCCGAGCAGCGGGGCCGTCCAGGCGCCCGCGGCCACGACGGCGCGGTCGGCCAGAATGGTCTCCTCCGCCGTCTCGATGCGGACGCCGCTTCCGTCCTGCTGAAGCCCGACCACCTCGCAGTTCGTGCGGATCTTGGCGCCCGCAGCGCCCGCGCGGCCGAGCTGCGCCGCGAGACAGCGCTCCGGAAACACGTAGCCGCCGCCCGGCTCGTAATAGGCCTTCTCGTCGCCCGCGAGGTTCAGGAATTGCGGGAACCGGCGGGCCACCTCCGCACCGTTGAGTACCTCGTGGACGATGCCGGCGCCTTCCGCGGCGCTGATGGAGCGTCCGACGAAGTCCGGTTTGCCGTGATGCGAGGAAACGCCGTGGCCCGGCGCCATGACGAGGGCCCCGCAGGCGTTCAGCAGGCTCTCGCCCGTCTCGGCTTCCAGCTCGCGCCAGATGCGATGCGAGGCAGTGACGAAGGGGACGTAGTCGGCGCCCTCACCGACCGCCTGCCGGGTGATCCGCGTCTCGCCATGGCTGGACCCGAGCGCGTGGGGCGGCGCGAAGCGATCGAGCCCGATCACCGCGGCGCCTCGCTTCGCCAGCTGGTAGAGAGCGGCGCTGCCCATCGCGCCGAGTCCCAGGACGGCGACATCAAACCGGCGGCTCATCGCCGACGCTCCGGCACGGCGCCGGGGTGCGGAGCCGCCGCATCGCGGAACGGGGGCAGATCGGCAGGTCGAAGCATCCGGAGGCGGTCTCGCGCGGCACGGAAGAACGGTACACAGAATGATGGATGCCGAACGCCGCGTTTGACCGCTACAGACGGTTTCTTGCACGATTGAGACATAAGGCAGCGGAGGGCGTGGCCGGAATGGATGCAGAGACCGGGGACCGCCCGCAGGAGATCGGCTTCATCCTCGTGCCCGGCTTCGCGCTGATGTCCTTCGCCTCGGCCTGCGAGCCGTTCCGCGCGGCCAACGATCTCGCCGGGCGGCTTCTCTACCGGCTGCGCTATTTCGGCGAGGCGGAGGGCCGGGTGGCCGCCTCATCGGGAACCGAGGTCCCCACGGAGGCGCTGCCGCGCCAACGCGACCATCTCCACACCCTCTTCGTCTGCGCGGGCGGCGAGCCGACCGGGTGGGATAGGCCCGAGATCCACGCGACCCTGCGGCGAATGGCCCGGCTCGGCGTCCGCATCGGCGGCATCTCGGGCGGTCCCTATCTCATGGCCGCGGCGGGCTTGCTGGCCGATCGCCCGTTCACGCTCCACTGGGAATATGCAGGCGCCACGATCGAGACCTTCCCGGACGCGCGTCTAAACCGGGCGCGCTACGTCGCTGACGGCGATCGCCTGACCTGCGGCGGCGGCGTCGCCCCCTTGGAGATGGCGCACGCCCTGATCGCCGAGCGCATGGGAGTGGCTTTCGCGCGGCGCGTCTCCGACTGGTTCCTCCACACCGCAATCGGCGCCGCCGACGATCCGCAACGGGCCTCCGCGGTCGAGCGGTACGGGATCCACCATCCGGCCCTGCTGGCAGTGCTCGAAACGATGGAGAAGACGGTGGAGGCGCCGCTCGGCCGGCAGGCCATGGCGCGCCTTGCTTCGATCAGCCCGCGGCACCTCGACCGGCTGTTCCTCGAGAAGCTCGGGCTGAGCTTCTCGACCCAGTACAGGGCAATCCGCCTCGCCCATGGCCGTCGCCTGCTACGCCAGAGCCCGCTCCGGATCGGGGAGATCGCGACGGCCTGCGGCTTCTCGAGCGCGGCCCATTTCTCGCGTCGCTATCGGTCTCAGTTCGGATGCAGCCCATCCTCGGAGCGTTAAAACAAACTAAAATAATCCCTCAGACTTCATGACAGGAAGGTCTGACCTATGGCGCCGGCAGCATCTCCGCAGTGGGGCGGGAGATCGGATTTACAAAAAGTTGCGGCGCCTACGTTGATGGCTAATAAATTGCGTTTCACCACGGCACCACAAAGGCTATATTGCAGAATATCAAATCATTTTCGCTTCGATTGGCCGCTCGCTTGGAAGCAGCCAGTCCGCTTATGGCCAGAGCCGGCCGGCCGCTTCGTGGTCAAGGCAGCCGTCGAGAGCGGCCGCTAGCCTGCTTAGAAGCGAACACGCGGGGCCTATGGGCGAATGTCATAGAAGGGTGATGAACGGACTTCACCTCAGGATCGAGAAGCGGACCTTGTAAGCGGGCCGGAACGGTCCGGTGCAGGTGCGCCTACACCGGAACTCAAGCCTAGAAGGCAGGGTTTCGGCTTCTACGGGAGGCCATTCGCACCGTGTACTCGGTAGCCAGGGCGAGCGAGAAGGCGCTCGTGATAGGCTATGATCGCGGGATAGCTCGGGCGTTCCATCGGCGTCATTCGCCAGCGGTTCACAGATAAGCCGAGGACTACGTCAGCGAGAGTGAAAGTAGCTCCGGTCGCATAGGCCTCTGTCGAGGCGAGGTGTCGGTCTAGGATGCCCATCATCCTGTTCCAGGCCTTTACGCCCGCCGCGATCATGTCGGGATCGGAGTACGCCGGATCACGTCGGACAAGGCCGAGGAAGGGGATACGCCAGGACGAATTTAACTCGGTCGCCTGCCAGTCCATCCATTGCTCAATGAGGGCGCGTCCACGCGGATCAGCGGGGAGCAGATCGGTCCGAGCTGCCGCTGTAGCAAGGTAGCGGCAGATCGCGTTCGACTCCCACAGCACCCCCGCCTCATCTTCGATCACAGGGACGAGACCGTTCGGGTTGAGGGTCAGGAATTCCGGGGTGTCAGTTCGATTGAAGCCGCTGCCGTAGTCCTGCCGATCGTAGTCCAATCCGATCTCGGCACAGGTCCAGAGGACCTTCCGCACATTGATCGAACTGGCTTTGCCGAGAATGCGGATCATGGGAGGGGCTGAGCCACTGCTAGAACGATGGAGACACGGCATAGGGTACGCCACCGCATCTTTGACCCGCGGAGTTAACCCAACTCGTTGGAGGTGCTCAAAGCGGACGCTGCGAACTTTTGAAAGGGGTCGCGAGCGGGCATCACAGCGACGTCCGCTCTTCCCGTTTCCGGTCCGGAAGCGGACGGGCCGCAATCGGCCGGGAGCGGCCGAGGTTCCTCCGTCGGATTGCCTGGACGCGGCCCCTCCGACCTCCCGAATCGGGCCAAGCGTCCTCTCCCGTCCTGCGCCGTGGCATAGCACGAGACGAGAATCCTTACCCGTTGCCCTATGACCTAAAGGAGGCCGCCGCGGATGAGCGCGTGGCTCAGGCCCAGGTCAGGCTCTTACCGGCCACGGCCATGATGCCATCCACCGCCCGCTCGATCGCGCCGGGCGCCGAGTAGTGAATCATGTGGCCGAGGCCTGGCAGCACTGTCAGCCGGCTGCCTGCCACGGTCTCGTGCAAGCGATGGGACTGCTCGGCCGCGTCGACGATCGCGTCCGCATCTCCCGTCAGGATCGCGACCGGCAGGCGCAGTCTCGGGTAATGCGGCTGAAGGAGCGCGGCGGCCGCGTTCATGCTCGCCGTGTCCTCCGCGCTCGACCGCGCCTGGGTCGGCTGGATCGAGATCCCGACCGGGAAGCGGGCCGTGAAGCGGGCCGGCACGGGCTGCGGCTTGAACACGTGGCGGAAGACCTGCGGGGCGAGCAGGTGCCCGACCGCCGCCGGCATGAGGGAGCGGGCGGCGTCCCCGAGGCCCGGGATGGCCAGTGGCGCGATCAGCGCCACGTCCGCGCGCCGCGCCGGATGGTAGTAGCCGGACAGCAGGACCAGACCCCTCAGGTCGCGCTTCGTCTGCGTCGCCAAGGACAGAGACACGATGGTGCCCCAGGAATGTCCGACGATGACGGGCCGCTCGACCTTGAGGCGCTCCAGCACGCGCTCGACGAGGCGGGCCTGGGTCGCGGCGGTCCAGACGCGGTGGCGCGGCCGGTCGGTGTGGCCGAAGCCCGGTCGGTCGATGGCGATCACCCGGTAGCGCTTGGCGAGGCGGTCGACGAGGCCGCAGATCACGAAATCCTCGGCCATGGTCCCGTTGCCGTGGATCAACACCACGGGGCGCCCCTTGCCGCGCGCGATGTAGTGGACTTGCAGCCCGTCCACTTCGACGAATTGCCCGGAGGGCCGGTCGGCGGCCTCCACCGACCGGCCCTGCATCGCCGTCCTGGCCTGACGGACGGCGGTGCGGCCCTGCTGGGCAGCCACATCGCCGATCTTGGCGGCAGACTTGAGGAGCCTCCCGACACTGGATGACAGGCGAAGGGTCGCCCGCTTTGGGACGCGCCACGAAGCCGTTGGGAACACGGGCGTCTCTCCAAACTGCACTCCCGACCGCCGCGATCGCGGCAAAGCCTCGCGGGTGCGGCCTGGGCGTGGAATCCGAGAAGCAGGTGAACGCCCCGGGGCTTAACGTCCCGTAAACCCGGGGCGTCGCGACTCCGCGCGAGAGGGCCGAGGTTCTTGCGACATTGGTACCCGGCGCTGCCCCGGCAACGGTCACCCGTGCCATGTCCACAGCCGGATGAACAAGCAGACTTCCAGCGCGATGCGACGGACGGCCCGAAAGGGTCAAACATTCGCGCGCCGCTTTTTCGGCCGCGCGCCAGGAGCTAAATCGGGTTCGCAAGGTCTGTAGCGCCGCGTTCGACCCCGTCCGGAACTTATTCGCCAGCGACTGACGTGTCCGCTCAGGGGCACTCGGAAACCTTCTCCCGAACCGTGCCGAACGTCAGCCTCTCCCACGTCCCAAGCCTCGAAGCAGACTGGCGGCGATCGGCCAGTCTACGTCACGCGGGATCGCCATCGCACGCAGGACCGGTCGTTCGGCTTGACGCCCGACCCGTCCATTCAGCTGGCTGTGATGACGTCTCGTAAGCGGACGACCTAGGCCATTGTCGCCTTGGCGTCCGAGTACGGGCGCTACCTTAGCGCCGCCCGCTGCTGCTCGGCTTCATGTCGATTTCAATGGCCCTCATGGCGTTTTCGAAAGCCTTCTCTTCCGTCAGGAAAGGCCGGTCCGAGCGCTCGGCTAGCTTGCCGTGCTTCCGCAACGCCCAGCCGAACTGGCCTTCCGGCTTCTTCAGCGGCTCGATGGTGACCGAGTAGGGGTGCGGCACGTCAGATGTCATCGCCAAGCTATGGCGCTCCGAAGCCATAGCCGCAACTAGGTGGCTCAGTCACACAGGGCATGCGCGCCCGACTCGGTGACCTCACCACGCGTCCTCGCTGATGAGCGCGCCGCCTTGGTCGAAGGTACCCGTCCAACCCCTGTCGGGCAGGCGGACCGTGACGCGCGACAGACCGGTGTCCTGGCCATCGCCAGTCGCGAGTTTGGCGTTGACCTGTCCTTGCCGCGTCAGACGCTTCAGGTCCCTGACGCGCACATCCAGCCGCGCGGCCAGTTCGCGGGGGTCGACGATCCAGTCGCCCTTGTGACCGAATGTCAGCTTCATGGAGCACGCCCCCAACAGCTCGGCAGCAGATGCTGGGCCGAAACCGACAATAACATCAGTGGCGCCCTGCGGCACCTTCCTCCGGAAGCGGCGTCACGTGCCAGTTTCTTCTTCAGATCCCTACGCTCGCCGCACCGGCCTCTGCGGCTTGTCGAACGGAAGCACCGTTCCGCAGCGCCATCGCTATGGCCGTCGACATCGTGTCGATTGCGAGGGCGCGATCTTCCCCGTGATCGTAGGGTGTGTTCACGCCAGATCGCAGCTTTGCATAGTGACCGTTCGGAAACTTCTTATCCATCCGATCTTTCAGCAACTTGGCAGCAGCATTGTAGTCCTTTTCGAAGCTCTCAGCCGTGCCGGAGGATACGCTGTTGAACGTGCCTGCCTCTCGCTCCTTCGCGTTCAAGGCTGCTCTGCGCGTGGGCGCTCGGCCCAGAAAGAACTGGGTCACCTTGGAGATCAGCCAGCTTAGGACGGGCATCGCAGTCTCCTGATCGCGCGACGGACGCGCCCTCGTGGACTGGGTAGCACATTCCGCTGATATCAGTCGGTCAGATCGTCGGTCACCCGAATGGCGAAGAGCGACGAGGGCCTCTACGCCAAGCGAACCGATCTCAACGGCTGGCCCAAGCCCCTTCCCCTTGTGGCTGGGCGACAAGGTCCCGGATGCGCGTCCCGAGGGCGTCCATCCGGAAGGGCTTCGTCAGTACCTGCATGCCCGGCCCGAGGAGCCCGTCGCCTCTCGCCGCGCACTCGGCGTAGCCGGTGATGAATAGCACCTTCAAGTCGGGCCGGTATCCGCGGGCGGCATCGGCCATCTGACGCCCGTTCATCCCGCCGGGCAGGCCGACATCGGTCACGAGCAGGTCGATGCGCGCCCCGGACTGCAGCACCTTCAGCCCCGCGGCGCCGTCGGCGGCCTCGACCGTCGCGTAGCCCATGTCGGTCAGGACATCGACGACCAGCATCCGCACCGAGGGCTCGTCATCGACGACCAGCACGGTCTCGCCCCGACCGACGCGGCCGAGCCGGGCGGCCTCCCTCTCGCCGGCATCCGCCTCAGCGTCGCCGTGGTGGCGCGGCAGGTACAGGCAGACGGTCGTGCCCAGGCCGACCTCGGATTGGATGCGCACGTGGCCGCCAGACTGGCGGGAGAAGCCGTAGATCATCGACAGGCTGAGGCCGGTGCCCTCGCCCATCGGCTTGGTGGTGAAGAACGGCTCGAACACCCGCGCCACCACCTCGGGCGGCATGCCGGTGCCGGTGTCCGTCACGCACACGGACAGGTACTGGCCCTCGGGTACGTCGTAACGGGCGGCGTAGGACCGATCCACCCACCGGTTGCCGGTCTCGATGGTGATGCGCCCGCCACTCGGCATCGCGTCGCGGGCGTTGATGCACAGATTGAGCAGCGCGTTCTCCAACTGCCCCGGGTCAATCAGCGTCGGCCATAAGCCGGCCGCGCCGACCACGTCCAGGGCGACCTGCGGCCCGATGATGCGCCGGACCAACTCCTCCATGCCGGAGACGAGCCGGTTCACGTCGGTGGGTCGGGGATCGAGGGTCTGGCGCCGGGAGAAGGCCAGCAGGCGGTGGGTCAGCGCGGCGGCGCGCTTGGCGGCCCCCTGCGCCACCGACATGTAGCGCCCGACGTCGCCGAGCCGGCCCTGGCCCATGCGCGTCTGCATCATCTCCAGCGACCCGGAGATGCCGGCGAGCAGGTTGTTGAAATCGTGCGCGAGGCCACCGGTCAGTTGCCCGATGGCCTCCATCTTCTGCATCTGCCGGAGTTGCCCCTCGGCGGTCAAGAGTTCCTCGGTCCGCTCCCGCACCTTCCCTTCAAGCGTCTCGTTGAGCTCCCGCAGCCGCGCCTCGGAGACCCGCAGGCGCTCCTCGCTTGCGCGCAGGGCCTCCTCGGCCATGGTCCGTTCGAGCAGGTCGGCGGCCTGCCGGGCCAGGATGTCGAGCAGCCTGAGGTCCCGCTCGGTCGGCTCGTGCGGCTCGACCCAGTGCGTCGAGATCATCCCGAGCAGCCTGCCGTCCCGGGACAGCAGGGGCGTCGTCTGGGCGGACCGGATGCCGGCGCGGCGGAAGGCGAGCAAGTCCTCGGTACCGGCGATGACGTCCCAGGCCTCGAAATCAGGGATGATCGCCCGTTCCCGAAGCCTAAGGGCCGAGGTGCAACTTGAATGGGCCGCGGGATGGACCATGCGCCAGAACCCGACGGACTCCTCTGGAAACCCCCATGAGCACAGGAGCTCGAGGTGGCCGGGATGGGTGGGATGATCCGCGGTGCAGAGCCGCTGCATGGTCCCGAACTGCGAGCCGGTGATCCTGACCGCGGCGTCGACGATCTTCCCGCAGAGCGCCCCAAGGTCGTTCTCGCCGATCAGCCCGACGCAGATGCCGTGCAGGAGGTCGAGGTCGGCCTGGCCGTCGGCCTGCGTCTCGACGGGGCGGCGGGACCTCGCCGGGAAGGCTGTGACCGTGGCGGACATGGACGGCCCTAGGCGCATGTGGGAAGTACGGTGTGCCGTCAGGGAGATGTCCGCCGAAGCGTGGCGTTCCCTCGTCGACGAACCCGGGTCATGGACCCAATCACGTTCAAGCACGACTGTTGCGGTCGCACCACGGTTTAGCGACGACTGGTCGTTGCCCGCGTCCAGGACGCGGCGCGGGCGGAATCGCCTCTGCGTTTGCCGCTTGGGTCGATGGGTTCAATCCGGTTGCCGTCGCATGGCGCCAGGATGAGCCTCATGGTACCCCTGAAACTCGCGAGCGAGTTGCCAGAATGGCCAGCCATCGCGCTTCGATACGGAGCAACCGATGAGCGAGGCCTCGGCGGTCCCGACCCTGGCGACCCTGGCGACGGCCCGGGCCGGCAGGATGCAGCGGCGCCTCGCGGTCGCCGTCAGCCTCATCTTCGGCGCCGTCACGCTCGCGCTGCTGCCATTTGCGGCTCGGCCCATGCCGCCGATGCCGGGCTTCGTGCCCATCTACCAGTCGGCCCTCATCGTGGTCTACGGCCTGACCACCTACCTGTTCCTCACTCAGTACCGCCGCATCCGCTCCGTGCCGCTCCTCGTCCTCGGGACCGGCAGTCTCTACGTGACGCTGATCGTTCTCCTGCAGATGCTGTCGTTCCCGAACGTCCTCGCGCAGGGGCGCCTCCTCGGCGACGGACCGGACACCACGACGTGGCTCTGGACGTTCTGGCATCTCGGCCCGCCGCTCTTCGCGCTGCCCTACGCGATCCTCGAGGGCGACCGACGGCCGCCGCGTGCCTCACCTGAACACGCCGGATGGATCGGTTTGGTCGCGGTCGCCGGGACCGTCGCGGCCGCCGCGCTCACCGGCGTGGTGGCGGCTCGCTACGTCCATCTCCTGCCCAAATGCGTCGAGGGCGACGATTACTGGCCGCTCACCACCTCCGGCATCGGACCCGGCGTGGTGGCCTTGACCGTCCTTGCGCTGGCGGTCCTGTGCTGGAAGACCCGCCTGCGCACCGTGCTCCAGCTCTGGCTGGCTGTATCGCTGCTCCTCCTGGTGTTCGACAACATGGTCACCCTGCCGGGCGCCGCCCGCGGCACGGTCGGATGGTTCGCGGGTCGGCTTGAGGCGCTGGTCGCCAGCTTCATCCTGCTCGGCGTCTACCTGCGCGAGGTCGACTTCCTGTACGCGCAGGCCGAGGCCACAGCCGCCGAGCGCGAGGCGAGGCGGGCGGAGCTGCAACTCGCCAGCGACAACCTCGCCCTCGCGCTGGAAGCCGCCGAGATGGGCGACTGGGACCTCGACCTGCGCGCCGGCACGTCGCGCCGGTCACTGCGGCACGACGCGATCTTCGGCCACCGAGAACCGGTCTCCGCCTGGGACGTCGAGACCTTTCTCGGCCACGTCGTGCCCGAGGACCGCGACGCAGTCCGGACCGCGTTCGACGCCGCGGGCGTTTCGGGGCGCCTCGAAATCGACTGCCGCATCCGCAGGGCTGGCGACGGGGCGACGCGCTCGGTCACGGTTCGGGGCAAGGTCTACCGCGACGAGCACGGCCGGCCCCGGTCGATGGCGGGCGTCGTCATGGACACGACGCGCCAACGCGAGGCCGAGGAGCGCCTGAACCAAGCCCACAAGATGGAGGCCATCGGGCAACTCACGGGCGGCGTGGCGCACGATTTCAACAACCTGCTCACGGTCATCGTGGGCAACCTCGACATGATCGTACGAAAGCCCGACAACCCGCAGCGCGTGGAGCGACTGGCGACGTCGGCGATGACCGCGGCCCGGCGCGGGGCCGAGGTCACGGAGAAATTGCTGTCGTTCTCCCGACGTCAGGTGCTGCGTCCCGAGACGGTCAATCCGAACCGGCTGCTGCGAGACTTCGAGGCGCTTCTGAACCGCGCCGTAGGCGAGACCGTGATGATCCGGTTCGACCTCGACGCGAGCCTCGACCCCGTCCGGCTCGACCCGGGGCAGTTCGAGAGCGCGGTGCTGAACCTCGCGGTGAACGCCCGAGACGCGATGCCGGGCGGCGGCGTCCTCACGGTGAAGACCTGCAACGGGCATCTTGACGCCGACGAGATCCCGGACCGGCCAGACCTGCGGCCCGGGGCCTACGTGCTCGTCTCGGTCACCGATACCGGGCAGGGCATGGACGCGGCGACGCGCGGTCGCGCCTTTGAGCCGTTCTTCACGACCAAGGACGTCGGCAAGGGGACCGGGCTTGGGCTGAGCCAAGTCTACGGCTTCGTGCGGCAGGCCGGGGGCCACGCGCAGATCAAGAGCGAGGTCGGCGGGGGCACCTCTGTCGAGCTCTACCTGCCGCGCTCCGTCGAGAAGGCCGCCGAAGGCCGGCCGGACAACGTGCTGCCGCTGCGCCGCGCCACCTCCGGCGAGGTGGTTCTGGTGGTCGAGGACGAGCCGGCGGTGCTGGAGATGGCGGTCGAGAGCCTGGCCGAGCTCGGCTACCAAACGCTGACCGCGACGCGGGCCTCGGAGGCGCTCGACCGCCTGGGCGGTCCGGAGCGCATCGACATCCTGTTCTCGGACGTGGTGATGCCGGGCGGCATGAACGGCGTGCAGCTCTCGGTTGAGGCCCGGCGCCTCCGCCCCGGGCTGCGGGTGCTGCTGACCTCGGGCTACACCGGCACCGCGCTCGACGAGCATGCCGTGCCGGCCGACCTGCCGCTCCTGAGCAAGCCCTACCGGCGAGACGAGCTCGCGAACAAGCTCCGGGTCGTCATGGGCTGAGGGTCCGCGGGCGCACCCGGAGGTTCACCCGCGATATCGACCCACATCGACGGCTATGGCTGCCTTGCGGCGCCCTCCGGCGCCGGGGCCTCGACCGTGAACACCACGCCGCCGGGGCGGTACTCGACGCTGGCCGTGCCGCCGAGTTCCATCGCCAGCGCCCGCTCGATCATGCGGGAGCCGAAGCCGCTCCGCGCGGGCTTCGCGACGGGCGGTCCGCCGTGTTCTTCCCAGCGAAGCCAGAGACGCGCCGACGGGCGGTCCTCGTCAAGGCCCCAGTCGAGGACGATCCGGCCGACGTCGTTGGACAGGGCGCCGTACTTCACGGCGTTCGTCGCCAGTTCGTGCAGCGCCATCACGAACGCCAGGCTCGCGCGCGGCGACAGCCATACCTGGGGACCGGCGATGGTGAAGCGCCTGGCGGCACCGTTCCGGAACGGCTGCAAGGCCCCCTCGACGATCTCGCCGAGGGTCGCTCCGACCCAACTCTCCCGCGTCAGCACGTCGTGGGCCGCGGCCAGGGACGCGAGCCGGGCGTCCAGCGTCTCGCGCGCGCCGTCCAGCGTGGCCGCGTTGCGAAGGGTCTGGTGAGCGATGGACTGCATCGTCGCCATCGAGTTCTTCACTCGGTGGGTGAGTTCTTCAGCCAACAGGCGACGCTGCTCCTCGCCGCGCTTGCGTTCCGTGACGTCGATGGAGACCCCGGCCATGCTCAGGGGTGCGCTGTCCGGGCCGTAGAACGTCTGCCCCCGAATATGCAGCCAGCGCTCCTCGCCGGCCGGTGTGCGCACGCGGTACTCGATGTCATAGTCGCCGCGCTCGGCAATCGACGAGCGCACCGCTTCCTGCATACGCCCGCGGTCCTCAGGCACGATTGCGGCGAGAAGGTCCTCGTAGCTGAACGCCTCGACGACCGCGCGACCGAAGTTCTCCTTGCAGATGTCGGATGCCTCAAGCCGCCGGTCGGCGAGGTCGAGGGTCCAGGTGCCGAAACGCCCGGCTTTGAGGGCGAACCTCATCCGCTCGTCGATCCGGGCGAGCTCGTGCTTGCGCAACGCGACCTCACGCTCCAGCGCGTCGCGGTCGGCCTGGACGCGGGCCAGCTTCTCCTTCTCCAGCGTCACGTCGAACTGCGAGGCGAAGTAGTAGGTCAGCTCGCCGTCCCGGTCGAACACCGGCGAGACCAGCAGCCGGTTCCAGAACAGCTCCCCGTCCTTCTTGTAGTTCAGGAGGTCGACCTCGATGGGCTCGCGACGCGCGATGGCGGCCCCGATCCTCGCGACGTCGGCCATGTCGGTCGCCGGCCCCTGGAGGAAGCGGCAGTTCCGGCCGATGATCTCGTGATGGGCATACCCGGTCAGCCGGGAGAAGGCGGCGTTGACGAAGACGATGGGGTTGTCCGGCTGGCCGGGGTCGGTGATCAGCATCGGCATCCGCGTGGCACGCACCGCGGACACGAACGGGTCCGTGCTCGCATCGCGCCGGGCGAATTCTATCTGGAAACGCCTGCGCTCCTTCAAGTCCGCCACGTCTCGAACCCCATTCCCGGTATGCCCAGAGGCATCTCCTCGCCACCATCCCCGCGCGACGATATCACAGGTCAAGCTTCATGCGCATGCCGCAGCCTCGCTTGTGCAGCCCGCGGCGGCGGGGGGCTCCGCAGGCGGGACGGGGTCGGGCTGGGCGTGGTCCCGGTCGCATCGGCGCTCGGAAACTGATCTCGGTAAGAGCGGGACGTCGGAATGCCAGCTATGGGTCGTCAGGGCCGTGGACGGTCGAACGGGCTTGCCGGAGAGATCCGAGATGCCGCTATTCTTTTTCGACCTGGACGAGACCGGCGCGACGGCAAACGGCATCGACGAGACTTAAGACAGTCCTCGACGACATGGAGGCTGTCCGAGAGACCGCCCTTCGCTTCCTGCCGGAGCTCATCAAAGACGACCCTCGGCCGGAGTTGAGCCGTCGCAGGATCGGAATGCTGGTGCGCGACGGTGAAGGCCAGATCGTGTATCGCGCCAGTCTCGTGTTGTCTGAGGGCGATGATGATGAGGCCGTCATGTCCGGCGGATCCTTGGCCAGTTGTTGAGCGGGCATCCATGCCCATCGCTGCCCTCTTCCGCTCGATAGGGGCCCGTCCGCTCTTGCAGCGGTCCTCTCTTAAAGCGGACAGGCGCCTTTCGGCCAGACTACGCCACGCCGGATCGCCAGCGCGCAGGACCGGACCTGCGGCTTTGCGCCCGTCCCGGTCATTTAGCTGGCTGTTACGACATCCCGTAAGTGGACGCCCCGGCTGCGATCAGCCATTCACATAACCACGTTTTCTGGAACAGAATTCGGGACAATACGCCAGCGCGGCTACGTGAGGTCGGCGAGGCCGCAGCCAACGTGAGGATCTTAGCAGATCATTACGGATCCACCGCTACGCTCCGCGCGTGGATCGGGCGAGCCGGAGACCATGCCTTTTCGCATGCAGGCGCTGGAGATGGGAGAGTGGCTCCGGACGACCCGTCGCACACCGATGTCTTTGTGGTTGCCGGTCGCTGGCTTCACCGATGCCGTGCTGGAGGCCTTCGACCACGACGGGGCGGCGCTGTGCCTCGCGGACGAGAATGACGACATCCAGCATGCCAGCGCGTCCTTCCGCAAGGCGTTTTGTCCGCACTACGACGGCGCCCGCAGCAACTTCATGAGCGTGATCGCTGCCGCCATTCGCACTGGCACCGGCATCAAGCTCGTCTCGCAGCCGCTCGACGACTTCGCCAGCTATATCAGCGAGCGCCGACGCAAGCAGATCGGGACCTACAGTTTCGCGGCCGACACCGTCGACAGCCGCTGGTGGTGGGTCACCGACACCAAGCTCGCCAACGGCTGGATGCTGTGCGTGGCGCAGGACATCACAGCGCTGAAGCGCGAGGAGTTCCGGCTGCGGGACGCTCACGCCTCCGCCTTGGAGGAAGCGCAGACCGATCACCTGACGGGCATTGCCAACCGACGTCACGGCCTACGACGAGCCGAGGAGCTGTTCACGGCTGCGCAGGCGAGCGGGGAAGCCTTATCGATTGCGCTGTTCGACCTCGACCACTTCTAGGGCATCAACGACCGGCACGGTCACCAGACGGGCGACAGCGCTCTCATCCATCTCGCCCGCCACCTCCGACTGGCTATCAACGCTGGTGACCGATTTAGCCGGCTTGGTGGTGATGAGTTCCTGCTCGTGGCGAACACGGACAGGGAGGAGCTCGGCCGGTGCCTGGTCGAGGTTCTCGAGAGCCTGCCGCCGCTCGATCTGAGCGAGGGCGGTACGTTGCGTCTTTCGGTCAGCGCCGGCGTGGCGCAGGCGATAACGCCGGGTGACGCATGGCAAGATCTGATGCGTCGGGCGGATCGGGCGCTCTACGATGCCAAGGCGAGCGGCCGGTGTCGGGTCGCTTGCGCGGCTTGAGCCTCCGTCGCTTTCATAGTTCTTCCGCGCTCTACGTGATCGGGCAGCGATGCTCCGGCCAGTCGCGAATTACGTGACATCGCCGGCTGGACGCGACGAGGTCGGCATTCGCGTTGTGAGCGGGGTCGTAGTCACGATGCGAGGCGGCCTGAATGCGAACAGTGCAACAATCTGGGCCGCGGCAGGAATCCTCGTCGTTGCGCGACTGGCTAATGCATCCCAGGTGGCTGAGGACGCGGCGCACCCGTGTCTGTGAGACCGAGAGACAGAGCCACATGCGTCAGTTCGCTGAGCGATAGCAGGCAGCCTCGACCATTCTCGATGTCTCCGAGGATATCGGGAGTGAGGCCAACCAAGCGTGCGGCATCGGGTAGAGCTAGGCACAGCCGGCCTCGCGCCGGACGAGCATGGCTCGCGAGGTTCCGCAGAAGAATCCGGTGCAGCTCCTCGAACTCCTCCATGCTTCCGTCCGGCGCGCCGGTGGTAAGGTCCTCGGTCAAGCGACCTGCCGACGGCTACCAGACTCACGCTCGGCCATCACCGCGGGCCGGCCGAGACCGATTTGCTTAGCCAACTGGGACCGCTTCTCGGCGTAGCTCGGAGCGACCATCGGGTAGTCGGCGGGTAGGCCGTAGCGCTCGCGGTAGCTACGCGGGTCGAGGCCGTTGGCGCTCAGGTGGCGCTTGAGCGTCTTGTAAGTTCGGCCATCGATGAAACTCACGATCCCATCCGGCTGAACCGATTGGCGGATCTGAGCCGCGCTCGGCTTCTCAACCTCGGTGGTCGGTGCCGCGGCGCCTGACGTTCCAGAACCGGTCAGACCGGAGACTGCCGAATGCATCTTCACGATCAGGACCGGTAGCTCGATGGCCGGAACGGGATTGTTCGAGACGTATGCGGCAACAATCCTGCCAGTTAGCTCGATGAGCTCAGGGGCGACCACAGAGATGTTCTTTGTCATTTGTTCTGTTCCTGTTTAAAACTCCGCCTGCGCGGCGGTTTGGCGTGTGCGTCGTCATTGATCCGCCGGTTTAGGGCTTGGATCAGAGCGGCCTACTTGCAGCCGAGGGCGCCAGTGGACCCCGAACGCGGTGAGTTGCGCCTCGCTGCGCTTGATCGCGGCGAGTGACGCCTCGCCGCCGCGGCCCGCGATCAGGGCAGCTAATACCTCGCCGACCACCAGAGCCGGGGCGACGGTATGGAAGAAGGAGGGACTGTCAGCCGAGACCACGATGGTCTCCCGGGCGATCGTGGCGAGCGGCGAGACGAGGCTGTCGGTTACCGCGACGATGGGCACATCTCGGCTGTGCGCGTAGCGCGCCACTTCGATGGTCGCCCGCGTATAAGGGGCTATCGAAGCCGCGAAGAGAACATCCTTGGGCGAAGCCGAGCGGATCGGATCCAGCCCGATGCCCGCGCCGGCATCGAGCAGCACAGAGCGCTCACCGAGAAACGACAGCACATAGGCGAGATGTGAAGCCACCGGATGGCACGAGCGCAGGCCGAGGCAGTAGATCCTGTCCGCGGAAGCGAGCAGATCTGCCGCGGCGATGAGCCGTTCGATTGCCTGCGGCTCCATCAACCTGTCGAGTTGAGCGTTGACCGACGCGATGATCTCGGTAGCGAGCGCTCCGTCACCCTTCGCTTTCTGATTCGTGACCTGCACCCCGGCTTTTCCTGAGAAGCCGAGCGAGCCCTCCCGGACGGCGCTCGCGTAGAGCGCGCGGACCTCGTCGTAGCCTGACAACCCGAGGCGCTGGGCGAAGCGGGTCATGGTGTGGGGCCGGACGCCGGCACGCTTTGCCTGCTCACGCATCGAGAGCAAGGCGACCTCATTGGGCTGTTCAAGGACGAAGCGCGCTGCGGCCTGCAACTGCGGCCCGAGTTCCTCGAAGGTCGCGACGATTTGCTCGGTGAGTGGGCCGCGTTCCATGGCGGCGCGTATATTACTGATCTCTTTCGAATGCAACATTCGTTGCATTTGAATTTTGCATGCAACATCTGGCCACGATTTTGGAATCTGAGTTTCGAGAAAGTCTGTTGAGGCACACGCGAGCCTGCGCCTGGGAAAACCCGTCGCTGAGCGGCTCAAGGCCGATAGCTTACGACCTTGTCGTTTCACACGACCGCGGGAGCTTAAAGCTGACGCAAAATCCGCACGGTCTGCCGCGCCGTGGTGGCAACAGAGGCCGCCTACCCGGTGTGCGCCAGCGTGTTCTTGGAGAGGGCAAGTCTCGGCACCAAAACGCGCCCATCACCGTTGTGCGGTCGCTTGGGGCCGAGCGAGAGCCCCGCCGCCTCGGTGAGCCATGTCGGACCAGCAGCGCCCCCAACCTGATTCCTTCACGCAGAACGAGCAGACCTCCTCTCCGGCGCTCTGGACGGTGTTCCTGGGTACGGCGCTGCTGGGCTGATCCGCCCCCAATGAAGTGGTCCGCCCTTTGGTATGGCTTTGAGCCTGGAGG
>CAXDNE010000029.1:0-39411 GCA_963990595.1 uncultured Methylobacterium sp. | reverse complement strand
TCGAACCGGCCATCCCAATCGTCGTCAGGCGGCAATCGTAGTTGGCGTCACACAGCACCTCCTGCTCGCTCGCGCTGTGGCGAAAACGGACCTCGTGGCCGGTCAGGAGCCGGCGTGAGCCCCGACGATATGGGCTCACGCTCGATCACGACCGCGGCCGAGACGGCGAGCATAACTGAGCAGGCGTTCGGACGCGTGCCCGGCAGGTCCCAGAGAGTCGCGCGGATAGCGCGCCTTATCGAGGCAAGTCATATCAGCAGCCTGTCGATATCCGTGTCATCGACTGCGCATCGAAGAACATCGTGGATCCCGCTCAGCCGTCGCACGAAACGGCAGAGGGAAGATCTGTCGGCACCGGCCGACCCGGCGCGATCCCGCGACCCAACCCATGCCGCGCCTCCCGTCCCGCCACAGTGATAGCCAGATACGGTATCATCACGGACCTATTTATCTTTAAATCAGTATTGATTCACGTCGACAGGCGTGGCATCACGAGTCCAGTATAAGGACTGGCGAATTTCTGCCGTCCGGGATGACTCCGATGCAGACCGATCTTCTGGCCGGCTCGCACCAACGCGGGTCGGCTCTCAATCGTCGCGCGATTGCTCTTGCAAACGTGCGCTGGTTTCGCGTCATGGCATGGCGTGCCCTGCGCGACGGCGCACCGAAGGCAGAATTGCGAGCAGCAAACGCCAGGGCCGCGGCGCGCATCGTGCTGCGTCAGGCAAGACGCGATGCTCTGGTCAGCCGGCTTGTGCGGGATGCCTTGGCGGTTGACGGATAGTTCATCGCACGGTGGCCTCACCGATTCTGGCGGCGGGCCGAAGGGTCGGCACGCCATCCCACAACAACGTCACGCCGGGCCACCTTGGTTAGGGACTCGGGTGTCGCTCGCCGAGCGCGCGCCGGATCAAGCGCAAGCCGGCTAGGCCGAGGTCCGTGACGGTGACACGGGTGCTTCGCTTCAAACACCTGCTTCAGTCTGGTCGGTGCCCTGCCGGAGCCTGTCGACCACGCGCAGGGGACGGGCCCGCGTCGGCCCGCTATCGGGCGGATTGAGACGAGCCCAGCCGAAACGACATCAGGAACCCCGCTCGCAGAAGCCGCAGCGCCCGACTGAAGCCGAGGCGCCAGCAGGGCACCCCGACGACGTGTTCTCCGGCCCCGGCGCGATCAAGCCCTTTGCCTGCCCTGTCTAAACCTGTAGCTCACGCCGGTCTGCCAGCGCTTTGGCCACCTGATCCCTCGTCCACAGGCCCAGATAGCCTGGAGCTTCCGGAGGCACTGAATCTGGAACGCGGCGCGTTGGCTTCGGAAGAAAGAACGGATGAGCACGAACATTCACAAGCCGAAATCCTCCCGACCGAATGTCGTTGTTGTTATTCACGAAAGTATGGTCTTCCATCAGTATGTATTTGATATTAGAACGCGCAAAATTCTCGAAGACTTTGATTATGTCGTCATTGGAAAGATGAAACAAGACATGGCGGCAGAGCCATAGGTCACAATCCGGCAGATCGTCAGCGACAATATCGAGATGCCGAAATTGTTTGTTGCTGGCCCCGTGACGGGTCTCGTTTCTCGCGATCAACTCCGGCACGATGTCGCCACCGACGTAGGTCATTTGCTTAGGAAACTCTAACGTCGAGATCCAATGATGGTCGCCGCAGGGCGCATCAAGAAATGACGTCACCTGCAACTCGGCCAGCAGTTTTGGCAGGCGCTTTCGCAGCGGCAGGCTGTGTGCGAGGGTGCTTCCCGTTCCGCTGACTGACTCAGCGGATCCCCAGCGATTGTCCCGAAAGATGTCGGAAAAAGCGCTGCTCCGGTCGCTGTAGGCCAGCCCCTCGTCGATCGTGCGCCTGTTGTAGAGGGGATAAATAACGCTCCAGATTGGCCGAAAGAGATCAGGATACCGGCTCATTGTACGCCGCAGAGTGGCTTTTATCATCCGGACCATTACCTTCCAAAATCGAGCGAACCGCGCGAAGCAGTTCTCAGCATCCTGTTTGGTCGTCCGAGCGCCATCGAAATTCGACCGCTCTACCTCCTAGAAACGACAAGTGTTTTATGCAAAAGCCCCAATACTAAAATTGTATTCACATAAATCTTGCCGATCATTACAAATATTCCAGCACCGACACACCGCGACACGCGGCGAGCTGACATATTTCGCCCAATCTATCGTTTTGAGCCGCCCAAATTTCGTTCGCTATTAGTGAGGAACCTGCCGCAGCTATTTTGGACAGATTATACGTTCCGTCAATCTCAATTTTGAGGGACGGGCTTCGAGCACGGGTTTAACCGGCTACCCATCCCTGTGGATGTCCATTCACGATTGATCACTACGTCATACACTGGATAGACTGCTTCAAGGAAGGACCGGGCTAAACGACGGCAGAATCGCCAGCGAGATACGCACATTCAGTGCCACAAACGATCACGCAGTGATCGCTCTGCGTATTCCCGTCCCTTGCTGCGGCGCAATCGCGAGTGGCTCGAACTGCATCCAGCGCTTGCCATACCTCTATTTGAGCGGGTGTTTGCGTCGCATGACGCTCGCCAGCATGGCACGATCCGAGGCCGGCGGCCGCACACTTCTCGGCTCCTCCGGGTCAGGCGGTGAACGTACCTCGACCAACGCCCGCGGGCGGTCGAGGATGAGAGCGACCCCGCGCTCACGCCGGCATTGTTCCACGCGGGTGAGCGCCCGGCACGAACGGCGCGGCCGCCGCGCGGCGAGCCTTGCCGGATGGCCATAGAGCAATCACTGGGCCGCTGACGGGGCTGCGCCGCGACGGACTGGTGCGCCGAAGGTCCGCCAGAGCGACCTGACTGCGGCGGCGTCCCAAGACCGTGTACGGCGTCCCAAGACCGGGTGCGGCGGGCCGCGGCCGGGCGCCGCGTCGGCGCGCTCTGTCCAAGTTGGCCGCCGACAAGGTACCTCGATTTCGAGAGGCGGTCGCGGCGGTGAGACTGCGCAACCTCCAGTTTCGGGCTCACCCGCCCAATGCCAACTCGATTGAGAACGGGCTTCTTCGGTTCCAGAGGCGGCTGCGCAAGATGGCGCGCAGCGAAGCGGTCCTTCAAATGGCGCTGCAATGTTCCTTGCGCGGCCTCAGACTTGGAGAGCGTAGCCGCCCGTTTACCGCCGGCTGCAACGCAGACAGCTCCAGAACCGGAACTGCTTTATTCGCTATTCAGATGCAGGAGTGTCAGCGAGTCGATCGCGCCGGCCTTGAGAACAGCCCCATTGGGACGTGGGCCAGTGCTGCTCCGGTCTGATCGCGAATGATGAGCGTCCAAGAACTATCGATGCTGGCGACGCCAAGCTCATTGGCAATTTGGTTCAGCACAATTCTCGCATCATCCAAGGCCTGTTCCAGGTCCACGGCCTCGACACCTTCGTCGTCCGCTATCGTTCTTTCGTTGTTGGAAATATCGAAATAGAACCGCCTCAGCACTTATGTCGCCTCCAGTTCGATAACTTTCCCCACGCGTGACATATATCAAACGCCGCGGCCCTATCGTGCGTTAGAAATCGGAGCTGGCGCAAGTACATCTTGCAATCACGTTTGACTGATAAATGGGCGCTATACGACCCGTCGAAGAAGCCGTTATGACAGTCACGGCCGAGCCAAAGGAAAACGTTTCAGACGCGTCGATGCACCGGATCAGGGTGCGTGCACACATCCGCGCCATTCTGCTGCGCGCCCTGCGCCAAGTCTCGGACGAAGAGAAGCCCTGATCGGGCACCGGATTGTGCAGGAATGACGAGCCGTGCCGCTATGGTCCGAGGTATATAGCCAGGATCAAACGCCAGTCTTCCGCTTCCTCGGTGGCGGATCCGGCCAAGGCGTCCTCAGATAGGCGGCCGGAGCGTTTCCGAAGGCTGAAGGCCCGCGACTCAACACGGCGGTCTGCGACAGGGTCGCCGCGGATGCGCACCATCGTGGACCTTGCGCGTCCGGAAATTCGGCGCACCGCGAAACCGCCTTGGTTCGCGACGATTGAGGCGATCACCAACGATGTCGGTGAGGTGCGAGAGCGCTGCGAACGCTGTGAATGCTCTGATGATTGATGAAACTGACGACACGCGAGAGCTGCAGCAACAGCGCAGGCTGACGTTCCATGCCTTCACGCAATTTTGCGCTCGTGATCATCGGGCTGATCCGCCACTGATGAATCGGCCAACTCAGCCTCTGGATCTGAGCAACAGTGCAGCTGTTCCACAACTCCATTCTGGGAGGCTTGATCGTCCGGAGTCTCTTCGACCATCACGGGAGCGGTGCGACACAGATACCAGAATACTACAAAGCCGAATATTGCGGCAGCGATCAGGAATGTGTCCACGCTCATAACGCGATCCTTCGGCACAGACCTCAGAGCGAGCCTCAAGCATTTTCATCGGTGCGCTCGCTGTCATCTCATTATCACGTGCCCGATTGCAGCATGCTGAGAAAACGCGTAAACGGTCTCCGCCTGCTCAGATCGACGCATATTCCCGCATATTCGGAACAGTTTTGTCTGCTTATCCACTACTCAGGTGAATATACTAATTCTCAATAGCCAAATTCGGGCAGTTAACACAGCTGCGCATTGATTTTTGTCAACATCGGAGCCCTCAAATCCGTCTGACGCGCCGCTCGGAAAAGTCTGGCGGTCCCTACGAGCGCGGTTCGGGAGCCGGAGCCTGATGTGCTCAGGAACTCGCCTCCCGCTGTCGTCCATTATCTAACCGCCCTCCCGGTGATCCGCCTTGTGGCGAAGTCCATTTTCGACACCGTGAAGATATCGGCCGCCGGAGCGGCGGTTCTGAAATGCGGTCACGCGACCGGCTGGCGTCAGACTGCGCTGATCGAGAGGATCCGTCGGGACCCGGGAGCTGCCTCTGCCACGCAGGCAGATCGAGGCGCGGGCGGCATAGGGCGACGGCGTCAAACGGGTTCGTGAAGCGCTGATCTCCGGTCCGCGCGAGCATCGCTGCCTCAAGGAGGAGGACGGCCGGTCGATCAGGCACGCCGAATGCGGGCCGGGATGCGCGGATCCTGGCCTGCGACGCCGCGGGGCGAGTCCGTCGCCGGAATGCGGAGGCTCAAGGATGTCGCCGCGAGCGTCAGGACGGCCCGGCGGCAAAATTGCAGCTCTGAGCGTCGCAGGCCGGCGGCGGACGGCATCCTTGAGACGTCCGGCCTCACGAAATCTCCAACCTGCCGCATGGTCGGCCAGCAGCGCGGAATGCACCGCAACGGTCTCAGCATTCCGACTGGGTCGGAGCGGTTGAGCCGGTTCCGCGCCAGCGCGTGGTCGGGCGTGCGTCGATACCCGCCTGGCGACGGCCGGGCGCGATGAACTCAGCCGGCCGCGAAGGGAGAACCGACAGCCTGAACGGAAGCGTGACATCCGCCCCGCGCGATGGCGTCCGTTCGCCCAGGACACCAAATTCTGGCTTCGAAAGTTCTCAATTCCCGATCGCCGATCAAATCGCCGGTTCGATCGCCACCACGTCGCGGATGCTAGGTGTCACGACGGGCGGATTCATCGGCCGCGGCCAGCGAGAAATAGGCCTCCGCGTAAATGGCAGCCGATTGCTGCAGCGAGAGCTTCTCCCTAACGAAATCTCGCGGCCTGAACGCGTCAACACGACCGACAAATTGGTCGATACCCCGGCTAAAATCTCCAAAATCTTTAAACCGCATGCCGCACGCATCCGAGAAGAACGGAACGGAACTCGCAGCAATCAGATCGGTCGAGAACGCCTTCCAGAGTGGATCCGCCCAAAAGCCCGCGTCCCAGGCATAGACCGGCAGCCCCGACGCCAGCGCTTCTTGATAAGCGATGCCCTGGGTCTCATGCTCGCATAGGAATATCATGGATTTCGCGCTCCGGAGAGCGGATTTATACGTTTCATGGTCGTGCATCTTATACCGGATCAGATTATAAGAATAACCTTTCTGCTCCAACAACGCGGTGATCGGTTGAAGAAGCCTGGGAACTAGGACGTGCCGATCCCACCGAATTTTGTCGTAGATCAGAAAGTCAACGTCCTTTGGCATGGTCGATGTGTCAGCCCAATCCGACGTATCAATGCCGGCAAACCACTTCACACATCTTTGCCAGCCGTAAAGCGGGCCGAACATGTCATAAGTCCAATCACCGAGCACCAAATACTTCTTGAAGGCCGGATTCGCAAACAGATCTGGGCACAGACCCGGATGGTCGTACAATGATGGACCCAATAAGGATGGGTTTTTGAGAGGCCAATCCTGAAGTACCATAGGAAAGCCTACAACGCCGACGGGGTAGCTGCTGTATTTCTCGGCAGAAGAGTAATCGTTCACATAAACTTTGTATCCAATATCGGCCAAGGAACGCGCCAGCGCCTCAAATGACACTCGGAACCCGGTCTTTTTCTGCTTTGAATGCAATTTATTGTAGATCGGACGAAGGATCCTCTTCAGGTATCGGTCATATTTGACAAACTTGTCCGCCTCATAGTCTCTGTAGAATAAGAAGATTGCCCTGCGCTCGCGGACATCTTTATCGATTGACATTCCAATATTTTCCCATACGAACCGTTTGCACAACAAGCAACTTGCATACTACCTAGGCCCCTTGATCAAGAGGCATAAGCAGGGGTATCTTCCTCAAACGTAATCAGGCCGAAAACGGCGGTTCAAGCGTACACGCGCAGCGGGTGATAAGCAACAAATAAGTCGTAATATCGCGTCTAAATCCCAATAGCGAAAATGAACCGCGCCCGCAATGAGAGACCGCAGAAGCCGTAGCGTGCTGGCTTGCAAATCTATTTTACAAGAAATCGGGTTTTCATGAACATCGTCTATTTTGTTCACGACCAATCGGACGCGGCGGTCTGGAGACGCGCCGACATGTTCCTGGAACTCGGTGCGTCAGTTTCCATGATAGGCTTCCGTCGACGCGCGTTCGCGCCCGACGGAAAGGGCAAGATCCCGATCCATGACTTAGGCCAGACCGCGAATAAGAAATTCGTCCAGCGGTTGCTGAGTGTCGCGCGCGCCCTCTTCACAATGCGCTCTTACAGGCGGATCGTCGCGTCGGCGGACGTGATAGTCGCAAGAAACTTGGAAATGCTGGCCATCGCCGTCGTTGCAAAGCTTCTGTTCCAGAGAAAGGCCAAGCTGTTCTACGAATGCTTGGACGTCCACTCCTTGATGGTCGGTGGACGGGCGATTTCACGTTGCATGCGACGGGTCGAAAGTCTGCTTTTGAGATCTTGTGACGGCGTTCTGATCAGTTCGCCGGCGTTTCGGAGAAACTATTTCGAGTTTTATAAAATTTTCTCCGGTGAATTTGCCTTATTAGAGAACAAGGTGCTCAAGGACGAGCTCGCGTCCGGCGGATTTACGAGGCACAGGCTGTCGGCGCACGCACAGCCTTGCCCGCATGGGCCGCCCTGGACAATCTCCTGGCTGGGGGTGATACGATGCCGGCGTTCACTCCACATACTGGATGCCCTGACGAGACGCATCCCTCACCTCGTAAAGGTGAATATTTCCGGAGTGCCGGCCCTCGATCAAATCGAGGATTTCCATCGCGTTGTGGATGGGAATCCGAACATAAGCTTCGGCGGTCGCTATGATCGCAAGAGAGATCTTGCGGCCCTCTATCGGGGAGCCCATTTTGTCTGGGCGATCGATTTTTACGAGGAAAACTTCAACTCTCTTTGGCTCCTCCCGAATCGCCTGTATGAGGGCTCGTTATTCGGAGCAATCCCGATCGCGTTATCGGGGACAGAAATCAGTCGCTGGCTCGTTTCGAACGATGCCGGTGTGGTGCTTGGGAACCCGCTGCTCGATACTCTGACGGGTTTTTTCCTCACCCTGACCGAAGAGCGCTATAAGTCTGAGAGGGAAAGATTGGATAATGTTGAGGACGGAAAGCTGATCGGAGGCGACGCCGAGACGTCGCTCCTGAGGTCGTTGTTCACGGCTGATGCTTAGCTTTACACGTCTGCGATATGACGCAAGGCCCGCGATCATTTGGCGGGTCGCTGGGCGTACATCAGGTGTGGGTTTATGGCCTGCAGCGCGCGGCGACCGTCCGCGAGTCGCTCCTGCGCATGCTGGCGGACGGCAATCACGATGGCATTCCCTCGGCCGACAGCACGGTCGAGTGCGACTCCTTCGGGTTGGTACGTCGATCGGCGACCGAGCGGCGTGCCTTCCTCCTTGCGATCGTCGGATCGATCCCTCAGCGGCCGGCGAGCATCCTTTGGCTCGCCTGACTTCGCTGGATCACGATGGACGGCCTCGGTCGTGGTGACGTTCGCGTGTTGCTGAGCCGTTGCGTTGTCGGGCAAGCGGTTGAAGGTCCGAGCCTTGGCGACGAGTCTGACGATCACCGTTCGCGCCGCGCTTGCCTCCGATGGCCGACCATGCGCGAGCCGCAGCGACCTTTGAACGTTGATCAATTCCTCTTCAGGGCCGGAGGCCGACGAGAGCAGGCCAATTTTACTTAATCGATGTCCGGTCAGCCACCATTCCGCGATCTGTACTCAGTGTAATTCACGCCGAGCGATGTCGAGATCAATCCCAGTCCTCGGACGAAAGTGTACGCAGAACTTGTCAGGCTTTTTTGTCGCCGCGGACGCGCTAAACTCGCTGCGATCCGCCCCAGGCCGACGACGACGCGCATCAGGCCGCGGAGTAAGTTGTATCCCCGCCATCTGAGACTGAATGCCTTGTACGTTGAGAGATGGGCCTCAACATGGCCCGTTCGAAACCACCGGAACAAAATCCACTTGCGCCGAAGCCGGTCGTTCGGGATGAAATCATGAACGTAAGCTTCTTCGCTCCATGCGATCCGGCCACCACGCTGAAGAATGCGATGAAACAGGATCGTGTCTTCGCCACCGATTTGGTTGAAATGGAGATCAAACGGGCTTTCATGATCGATATATTGAAGATCGATGATCGAATTCGCCGTGTGCCCGTCCTTCAGCCCCGTTGCTCCGAATTGTTGAAGCCGCTTGGTATGAATGCCGTCATCGACGACCCATTGAGGAGGATGGCACTCAAATGACGGCTTCACCAATCCCACAACCGCCGCAGATCCGGTTTCGTCGATGGATCGCGCCAGAGTGTCGAGCCAGTCAAGACTCGGCCGCTCGTCATCGTCAATAAAGGCGACAAACGCTATGTCATGGGACAGCGCGGTCTTGACGGCGGCATTTCGTGCGAACGACAGCCCTCTTCTCGGCTCATGAACATAGTGAAGCTTGAACACGCTCTGTGAGGAAACAGCAGAACACAGTTTGGAGGCCGTGCGATCCGCACTATTATCCACGACAACGATGATAACGTCTTCAGCTTTCAGGAATGCCAGCCTTTGAAGCTGGAGGGCCCTGAGCAGCGAATCCAGAAGCATCTCCCTATGGAGAGTACAGATGCAAACGGCTACTTTCAAGATTTCCAGACCTTGCGGAAAGAACGTGCCAGCCGAACATAAAAAAGATCGAGCATAATAGGATACACATCGGGGTGACCCAAGGCCATCGCGGCCGCAGCGGCGACTCGACCCTTTTTCAAATTCTCAATAATTAACGTGTACAGCATCGCAGTATCGAGAGACTTGATATATTCGTCTCGAGCTCTCATCACTTCACCGGACGATTCGGGTCGCGCAGAGGCATCGACGACTTTCAGAAACGAGTCCTTGAGCTGCCCGATGTCGGCCGCGCTGAGCCTCCACGAGAGTGAACCGGTGCGCACGCGGTAATTGTACATCTTCTCGGAAGAGACGACAAAACGAGCCGACCGCAACAGGCATGCGAGGCAAATGAGGAAGTCCTCTCCGATCCGCACCGCCTCGTCGTACCGGATCGCGTTGTCACGAAGAAACTGAGCTCGGAACATCGGCTTCAGGTAACCTAAGTTCTTTCTGGAGGTGTAAAGGCAATTGTGGTCGATGTACATTTGCGGATTGATCAAATAGGTAAATTCTTCACGCGGCTGATCTTGGAGCCGGCTATGACGGTTCACAGTTTCCTGCAGAAAGATACGATTTATATCGTCGGCAATCAGATCGGCACCAAATTCGGTTGCGAGCTTCACCAGTCGCATGCATCGCTGCGGCTCAATGAAGTCGTCGCCATCGAGGATGGCGAGCCAATCACCCGACGCGTGCGAGACGGCGATGTTTCGCGATCGCGACGGACCCTGCTGACTGGCGTTGTTGATCAGCACGATCCTGCTGTCGAATTTCGCCATCTCGGCCACGATCTCGGCAGTTCTGTCGGACGAGCAATCGTTGACGACGATCACTTCGACCTCCAGGCCTCGCTGGTCGAGCGCGCTGTCGACAGCCTGCTTTATGAACGGGTCGACATTGTAGGCAGCCACAATGAAGCTGACTTTGGTGTTGTCGAGACCCGATACGCTCATTGTAAATTCAACCCAGCCCTTTTCCGTAGGATGGTCCCGTCAGGGGGAAGGTATGGTGAGCCGGCCGAAAAACAGGTGGCGGCGTAGGCTTTCGGTTGAGATCTGCGATGTCATATTATGAGGACTTCAACCTGTCAATAACCAGTAAACGACCGGGAATTTTAGATGGCAGCGGTTTTCGCGCCGTAATTTCAATGGATTTCGCCTTACATCTCGCGCTCGACTTACTTACGCGACGCGCTTAGATGCAATGCTTGGCCCGACCACGATCAGATCAGCCGTGGAAGTTTCGATCCGTGTTGAGATCGTGCGCGGCGCATTCGGCACTCATTACAGGTGAGCCGCAGATATCTACAAAGACACGCAAGAAATTTCGGCGTCGACGCGAAGATGTTATCGCGACATGAGAACCAGAAATCGGGCAAGGCGCCGTTATGAACGGATCTTGAACTGAGAAGCGGGAAGCGGCGTGTTGTAGTAGTCGAAGCAGGGAGCCGTGCGATCTGCGGAACGTCTTCCCCCCTTCAGCGCCGTCCCGCCCGCTGAAAATTCGTTTCCGTGCACGTCGCGTTCCCGTACGGTGTGGCGAGATGAGGAAGATGAAGAGTTTCCGTCCGCGTCTGTCCCTGTCCACGATGTCCGGGAGCGCCGCAGAAACGCTCAGCCTGAATCCCGCCCGACCCTGCATCGGCCCGCGGCCGCGGTGCACGGCAACGCGAAAAACTGTCGCTCGTTGGGCATGCGCCGACGTTCGAGCGCGTGGTGCCGGTCGGGACGGCGTTCCCTGAGACGACGAGCGCTGGGCTCCGTCACGGAGCGCTGGCCGATCCTGGCCGCCGGGTCCGGCCAGCGATGCCGGAGGTCGCCGCGCCCGGCCTCATGGGTTCGCGCCCTGGGCTTTGTCGGTGAAACGCACGGCGCAGCCTGCATACGACGCGACGAGCGCTGCGCCGCGGTCGCGCCCGAGCACCATGCAGGCCGTGGACAGCCCGTCCGCGAGCAGTCCCGTCGGCGCCGTGACGGTGACGGCGGACAGGCTCCGGGGCGAGTGCCCGGTTGCCGGATCGAAGATGTGATGATCGGCCCGGTCGTCCGAGAAGCTCATGTTGTAGTCGCCCGACGTCGCGGCGAATCCCGTGAATGGCGCGATCACTGCCGCAAGCGTCGCCGGATCGCGCGGATCGGCGAGCCCGAGCCGCCAGGGCGTGCCGTCGGGATGTGCGCCGACGGCGCCGAACTCGCCGGTATCCACGAACGCGTCTCCGATCCCCCGTGCGCGCATCGCCACCAGCACTTGGTCGGCGGCATAGCCCTGGATCAGGGCGTTCAGGGTCAGTGCGGTTCCGGGCACGAGGCTGATGCGGTCCGGTTCGAGGCGCACCCGCCGCCAGCCGACCCGACCGAGGGCAGCGCCGAGCGCCTCCGGTTCCGGTCGCTCACCGCGGGCCGCCGCCCCCGCCCAAACCGGCCAGAGCGGCTGAACGGTGGGATCGAAGGCGCCGTCGGTCCGCGCGGCGAGGTCCAGGGCGCAGCGCAACAGCGCGACGAGGTGCGGGGCGGGCGCCTCCGAGACGCCGTCGCGGTTGAGTCGCGTCAGGGCGCTGTCGGCGCGGAACAGGCTGGCGGCCGATTCCACCGCTCGCATCGCCGCGAAGCCGTCCGTCAAGGCGGCCTCCACCGCCGCCGCCTCCGAGCCGGCCGCGGTCAGCGCCACGGTGGTGCCGAAGGCGAGGCCCGCCCGGGTCCGGAGCGTCAGCCCCCGCCCGGCGGCCGAAGCCCGGAAGGCCGCGATCCCGCCGAGACCGGCCGCGCTCGCGAGGCCCGCGGCCCCGATCAGGATGCGGCGGCGAGCCGGCAGACGGGCTTCCCTCGCACTCACGCGACCGCCGCCGGGCGCCGGAGGGAGCGGCGTGTCCGCTTGCGCGCCACAACCTGCGGCACGCATTGCGCCGGATCCTGGATGATCGTGACGCAGTCCATGCACTGGAAGCACTCGGAATAGTCGATCCGGCCGGAGGGGGCGATGGCGCCGTAGCGGCAGCGGACCCTGCAGAGCTGACAGGGCGAGCCGCATTCGGCCCGACGCGGAATCCAGTCGAGCATGCGCACGCGACCGAGCAGCGCGAGGCTCGCGCCGAGCGGGCAGAGATACCGGCAGAATCCCTTGTAGACGAAGAGGTTGAGCACGAGCAGGCCGGCCGCGTAGGCGACGAAGGGCCACGACCGCACGAAGGACAGGGTGATGGCGGTCTTGAACGGCTCCACCTCGGCGAAGGTGTCGGCGAGCGGCGAGCCGGCTGCAGCAGCTCCGAGGATGCCGGCGAGCACGACATATTTCCCCTGCCGCAACACCCGGTCGAGGCCGATCGGGATAGCGACCGGCCGGATGCGCAGGGGCCGCGCCAGCAGCGCAGTGAATTCCTGCAGGGCTCCGAAGGGGCAGAGCCAGCCGCAGAAGGTGCCGCGTCCCCAGGCCAGGAGCGTGGTGAGCGCGAAAGCCCAGATGATCAGGGACGGCGGGTCGTAGAGCAGGAAGGCGAGGTCGTGGGTCGCGACGGCCGCGCGCAAGAGCCCGACGAGCGTCACGATCGAGAGCTGCGCCTGCGCGTACCAGCCGAGGAAACCCAGCGTCAGCGCCAGGAAGCCGAGCCGGAACGCCGCGAATCGGCGTCTGTTGGCCACCAGCCCGCGCTGCCGCACCAGGACCGGAACCAGCAGCGCGAGCATCAGCCCGATCAGCCCGAGTTCGCGCGCCCGAGCCCACCAGGGATCGGTCCAGCTCGGGCCGTCATCCGGCTTGCTCCGGCTGAACAGGTCGGCGGGCAAGGCGGTCTCGACCGCAAATGTCCGGGCGATCTTCTCCGACAGGATCTGTCCGCGCTCGCGGACGATCGTCTCGGCGAGCACCCAGGGTGCCGACGGGTCGAAACCCGCCGCCTGATCGATCCGCAGGAGGGCCCAGCTCCCGGGTGGCAGACCGTTCCGCAGGCCGGCATCGCCGCGCTCCACCGCCATGTCCCGGGCGTTCACGATGAAGTCCCCCTGGCTGACGGCCAGCTTGTCGGGGACGGCCCCCAGGACGAACCGATCGCCGATCGGATTCTCGGGGGCATCCTCCGGTCCGGCGCTGACAACCATCACGGCGTGGTTGCCGGGGCCGAGTTCCCGCATAAGCGCGTCGAACCGAGCCTGCCCCAGCAGGTTGCGGCCGATCACCGGGGCGTTGAGATAGGCCACGTACAGCTCGGTCAGGATCGCGCCGCCCGAGCCCCCGGACGGATCCTCGACGCCGGTCCCCTTGAAGGCGGCGGCCGCGTCCCCACTGGTCACGGCGAGCCGCTTGACCCAACCCCGGGCGAGGAGATCCGGCAGGCCGAGGGGCACGTAGGTGTCCGGCTTGGCCTCGACCGTGAGACCGACATTTCCGGCGCCGAATCCGAGCTTCTGGCGCGCCACGGCGAGGGCCGAAGCCAGGATCGACTGGTTGATCACCCGGGTCGAGGCGGTGGCCATCGAGATGCCGTCGACCGTCGTCTGCGGCGAGGCCCCGGCGGTCCGGGCATTCGGCCGTCCGACCCGGATCGCCTGGCGGGCCGAGAGCCCGGCATATTGCTCGACGAAGGCGAGGAGCGGCTCGGAGCCGAGCCCTTCCAGGAAAACCGGTTCATGCTGGGCGATCACTTTCACGGTCCGGAAGGTGCCGTCAGGCGCGAGCGCCACCAGCAGGTCCGGCGGCGTTCCACCGAATCCGGGAATCGGCGCGAGGTCGACGGATTCGAAGGCGTAGGCGAAAACCTCGTACGACCCGGCCTGCTGCTTGAGAATCGGCCAGACCGGCACCGCATCGTCCTTCTCGCCGACCACGAGCGGCGGCGGGAAGTAGTGTTCGAGGGCGGCGCGATCGAGCTGGCCGGCCCGGGCCGGGAGGATCAGCAGGAGGAGGGCGAACAGAAGGGCGGCGGGCAGAAGCCCCAGCCCCTCGAGAGGGGAGGGTGGACGCCGCATCGGCGAGGGTCGGAGGAGAAAGGCTCCGCACCCGGAAGGTCCGCACCCGATCTCATGGCCGCCAGCGTCGCATCGCCACTCGCCCGCACGGGAATGGGGGCCTTCCGCGCCCTGCCCGGAGGGATGTCCGGATCCGGTCATCCACAGAAACCGGAGTCCGGCGGCACGCGGCCGGTGAGCGATCACGGCGCCGCACCGGCGGCGCGCCCGTCCTGCACCGTGGCCTTCATCGGCGGCCGCGCCGCCACGCCCCAGGGGAAGCGTCCGACCTTCACGGTGCGGATCGGCTTGAACGTCCCGGTGTCGATCACCGTCACATCCCCCGAGACGCCGTTGGTGGTGAACAGCCGTGTCCCCGCGGCGTTCAAGGCGAGCTGCCAGACCCGCCGCCCGACCAGAATGTAGCTCTCGACCCGGAAGGTCCCGGTGTCGACGACCGCCACCCGGTCCGACGGCCCGAGCGCCACGAAGGCGTGGCGTCCGTCCTTCGAGAGCTGGATGCCCACCGGCTGGATCCGGTCGGCCGCGACGCCCTTCACCGCGAAGGCGATCGTCTCGATCACCTTTCGGCTCCCGACGTCGATCACCGCGACCGTGCCGCCGATCTCCGAGGACGCCCAGAGCCGCTTCCCGTCCGCCGCGAAGGCCGCGAAGCGGGGCCGTTGCCCGACGGGCGTGGCGTCCACCGCCTGAAGGGTCTCGGTATCGATCCAGTGCACCATGTTGGTGGTTTCGGAGGTCGTGACGGCGCTGCGACCGTCCGGGCTCACCGCCATGCCCTCCGGCTCGATGCCGACATCGATCTGCGCCAGAACCTTGCGGGTCTGCGCGTCCACCACCGTCGTGGTGGCGTTCTCCTCGTTGGCGATGAACAGGGTGCGGCCGTCGGGCGCCAGCGCGAACTGCTCGGGATCCTCGCCGGAGGGCAGGTTGTGCCTAATCTGGCCCGTATCGGGGTCGATCACCTGCACGGCGTCGGACTCGCTGGCGCAGACATAGAGGGCGCGCCCGTCCTTCGAGAAGGTCACGCCCCGCGGACGCCGTCCCACGGGGAAAGTGCGCAGCACCTCGAGCGAGTCGCCATCGATGACCGAGACCGTGTTGTCGCGCTCGTTCGAGATGAAGATCTCCTCGCCGCGCGCGGGCGCGGCGAGACAGAGCAGGAGGGCGAGGACAGCGTGGCGGCTCATCGCGATCGTCCGGAAAAGGCCCGGCAGGCACTCTCGGGCTCATCGATGCCGAGCGTGTCGAGGTCCGTGCGGTGGTGGAGGAATCCCTCGATCGGTGCCGTGGCGGTGACCGCGCCGGGCCACAGCAGAAAGACGGGCTGGCGCAGCTGCCCGTCCCAGGAACGGAAGCTCAGCGGCCGGCCCTTGAAGCCGCCGACCTCGAAAGTTGGCGCCGTCAAGGCCGCCCGGACGGCCGCGGGATCGGTGCTGCGGGCCTTGACGGCGGCCTCGACGACCGCGTGCACGGTCATCCAGCCGGCCCAGTCGATGGGCCGCATGGCCCGGCCGGCGAGCTTGCGGAAACGCCCCTGAAGCTGGACCGCTGCCCAGGCCTCCACCGGCCGGCCCCAGGCGGCAGCCGTGAGGCCCTGCGTGCCCATCACGGGCCGAGGGGAGGCGGTGTTGTAGTTCAGGCTCGGGCCGAACTCGCCGGCCTCGTCGGCCACCACGACGACGTCGTGCTCCGGGCCGCGGGTCGGAACGGCGAATTCGCGCAGCGCCGTGTCACGCACATCGCCGCCCTTCGGATCGAAGGTCGATTCCGCAACGATCCGGCCACCGAACTTCCGGGCGCTGCGCCGCAGCGCCTCAGCGTAGAATCCGTCGTCCGGGGCCGGACCGGTCACGAGCAGGATGCGCGACCAGCGCTTGAACGCCAGGAACTGCGCGAGGGCATCGGTGAGCATCGCCCGCGACGGCAGGACGTGGAGCAGGTTCTTCCGGCAATCGGCGTCGCGCAGCCGCGTGTCCGCCGCTCCGATGTTGAGGAGCACGCTGCTCTGTGCCTCCGGAAGGTCCGCGACCGCCAGCACGTCCGCGGCCGGGGCGTTCAGCACCACGAAGCGGGGATCCGGCATGTCCCGGAACGCCGCCCGGATATCGTCGCCGGGTTCGACGATGCGGGTATCGAGACCGAACCCCAGCCCGATGAAGCGGCCGGTGGCGTTCGAATCCGACAGACCGAGTTCGGCGCCCCTGGCCCCCTCATCATCCGGAAGCGGATCCTCGTTGTTGCGCGGAACAGGCCGCTCAACCCGCCGCTCCAGGTAATGGATCGTGAGAGGCGGTCTCACTGGCGGAGGAGCGGCGCGGGCGGCCCGGCTCGCCGCGAGGCTCAGCAGGGCGAGGAGGATCAGGCAGACCGGTCGGAACCATGCCCCCGTCCTGCTCCGCCGCGCGCCGGAGGACTCCATCCTCGCTCGTCCCTTCCGTCCCGCGGAACTGTCGTTGTGCCGATTCTAGAAGCGAAGAGGAACCAGCGGATATTGGACCAAAGTGCACACACCAATCATTGTGCAGCGCAGCACAAGTCCTAATCTGAACATTCATACCAAAGCACAATGGGTCTATCGGCCGACACTTGGTAACCGTCGCCCAACGACGATGGGAGGGGGCCAATGCGCACGACGAAGACGGCTCTGAGCGGCGCACTCGTAGCGCTCGGGCTGGCTCTCGGGGCCGGGGGCGCCCTGGGACACGGCGATGTTCAGCCGCAGCCGGTCAACACCGATGGCCTCAAACCACTCGGCGCCGAGTGGCTCACCGAGAACCCCTACAAGGGCGATCCCCACGCGATCTCCATCGGCGCCTCCGGATTCAACCAGAACTGCGCGCGCTGCCATGGCCTGGAGATGATCTCGGGCGGCCTCGCGCCGGACCTGCGCTATCTGCCGCAGGGCAAGGAGGGCGACGAGTACTTTGTCGAGCGCATGAGGCACGGGGCGGTGATCAACGGCGTGACCAAGATGCCGGTCTTCGACGGCGTGATCTCCCAGGAAGGTCTGTGGGCGATCCGCAGCTACATCGAGTCGAAGCATGAGGACTAGGCTGCCCCCGATGCGCCGGCGTTCTCTGCTTCTGGCCGCCTGCGGCCTGCTGCTCGCGACGCGGTTCCTGCCGACCGCCGTCGCGCGGCCGCTCGACCAAGTCACGGCCGACGGCACATTGCGTGTGGCCGTCTACGGCGACAACGCGCCCTTCTCCGACGACGAGACGGGCCAAGCCCGCGGCATCGACGCGGACCTCGCGCGCGCGGTTGCCGCAAAGCTCAAGGTGAAGCTCGATCTGCGCGTCGTCGATGCCGGCGAGAACGTCGATGGCGATTTTCGCCTGAACCTGTGGCGCGGCGACCTCGCGGGCACGCCCCTCGCCGACCTGATGCTGAATGTACCCACTGACCGGCAGCTCGCCCTGCGCAACGATCAAGTGTTCTTCACCGCACCGTATTTCGAGCAGGAGATCGCGTTTGCCTACCGCAAGGGTACGCTGGAAGGCTTCGACACGCTCGACGATATCGGCGACCGGAATGTCGCGCTGGAGGGCACGAGCGCCGCGGACCTGATGCTGCTCACCGCCCAGGGCGGCCGCTTCCGCTCGAACCTGAAGCATTACAAGAGCTTCGACGAGGCCGCGAAGGCCTATCTGGCGGGCGAGACACCGATCCTGGCCGGCACCCGCGCGGCGATCGAGGCCGCCCTGTTCGCCGCCAAGGCCCCGCGCGACGACAACCCGGTCGCGACGGTCCGCGCGCCGGGCCTCGTCAAGACGCACTGGGAGATCGGCGGCGCGGTGCGGACCGATTCGCGCGATCTCGCCTACGCGGTTGCGGATGCGCTCGCGGCTCTGAAGTCCGACGGCCAGCTCAGAGCCATCTGCGAGACCTACGGCGTCACCTACACGCCGCCGAAGGGCTACTGAGTGTCGGACCGACGCCGGGATCCGCTCCTCCGATCCCCGACTTCATCCCGAGGTGCTGCGGAGCGGACGCGAAGGAGACTTCCAGATCCCTCCTCGATCCCGGGGGCTTTCCTTCGAGGCCTACGCTGCGCGCCGGCATCTCGGGTTGAGGGATTGTTCTGGAAAGTCGCGACCTCGGCAGACGTCGCGCAGATTCCGCGATGCTGACATCCACCGGCCGGCGCCGGCGCCGTGCGGATCTCACGTTACATTACGGCAAATACAATCTTATGAGCCCGATGATCCGTCAGCTCATTCGACCAATGGCCAATAAGACTTTCCTGAGAAGCCGGATAGCTTTGTTCTCCAAGGGGGCGCGCCGCGACTCGTGCGGACTACGCCGAAACCCGGATGTCCCGGCGCTGCGGACCGGGACCGTTTACGGAGGACACGTCATGAGAATGCGGACCCGGTTCCTCGCCGCGGTGGGCGTCGCTGCCCTCGTGGCGGGCGGCGCCCTGCCGGCCCTCGCCCAGGGGGTGAGCGAGCAGGACATCATCAACGACGCCAAGACCCCGGGTGACGTCGTCACCTACGGGCTCGGGCCGCAGGCTCAGCGCTTCAGCCCGCTGAAGACCCTCAACCGCGACAACATCAAGGGCCTCGTCCCCGCCTGGTCCTTCTCCTTCGGCGGCGAGAAGCAACGCGGCCAGGAGAGCCAGGCGCTCGTCAAGGACGGGATCATCTACGTCACGGGCTCGTATTCGCGCATGTACGCGATCGACTCCCGCACTGGCGAGAAGAAGTGGGAATACGACGCCCGCCTGCCGGAGGGGATCCTGCCCTGCTGCGACGTGGTGAACCGCGGCGCCGCCCTCTACAAGGACAACGTCTACTTCGGCACCCTCGACGCCAAGCTCGTCGCGCTGAACGTCAAGACCGGCAAGGTGGTCTGGCGCAAGGACATCGACGACTTCAAGGCCGGCTACAGCTACACGGCCGCCCCGATCATCGTGAAGGGCAAGATCATCACCGGCGTCTCGGGCGGCGAGTTCGGCGTGATCGGGCGGATCGAGGCCCGCGACGCCGAGACCGGCGAGGTTGTGTGGAAGCGCCCCGTCATCGAGGGCCACATGGGCGAGCTCAACGGCAAGCCCTCGACCATGACCGGCAAGGTCAACGAGTCCTGGCCCGGCGACATGTGGAAGTTCGGCGGCGGCGCCACGTGGCTCGGCGGCACCTACGATCCCGAGACCAACCTCGTCTATTTCGGCACCGGCAACCCGGGCCCGTGGAACTCCTGGCTGCGGCCGGGCGACAACAAGTGGACCTCCTCGCGCCTCGCCCTCAACCCCGACACCGGCGAGATCGTCTGGGGCTTCCAGACCACCCCGCACGACGGCTGGGACTTCGACGGCGTCAACGAGTTCGTGCCGTTCGACCTGACCAAGGGCGGCAAGACCATCAAGGCCGGCGCCACCGCCGACCGCAACGGCTTCTTCTACGTCCTCGACCGCACCAACGGGAAGTTCATCTCGGCGACGCCGTTCGTGAACAAGATCAACTGGGCCAAGGGCATCGATGAGAACGGCCGCCCGATCTACAACGAGGAGAACCGGCCCGGCGACCCGAGCAAGGCTACCGGCGACGACAAGAAGGGCAAGTCGGTCTTCGCCGTGCCGAGCTTCCTCGGCGGCAAGAACTGGATGCCGATCGGCTACAGCCCCGACACCAAGCTGTTCTACGTGCCCTCCAACGAGTGGGGCATGGATATCTGGAACGAGCCGGTAAACTACAAGAAGGGCGCGGCCTATCTCGGCGCCGGGTTCACCATCAAGCCGGTCTTCGAGGACCATATCGGCTCGCTCAAGGCGATCGACCCGTCGAGCGGCAAGATCGTCTGGGAGTACAAGAACAAGGCCCCGCTCTGGGCCGGCGTGCTCACCACCGCGGGCAACCTCGTCTTCACCGGCACGCCCGAGGGCTTCCTGAAGGCCTTCGACGCCAAGACCGGCGAGGAAGTCTGGAAGTTCCAGGTCGGCACCGGCGTAGTCTCCTCGCCGATCACCTGGGAGCAGGACGGCGAGCAGTGGGTCGGCGTCGCCGCCGGCTGGGGCGGCGCGGTGCCGCTCTGGGGCGGCGAGGTGGCCAAGTCCACCGCCGGCATCAACCAGGGCGGCAGCTTCTGGGCGTTCAAGCTGCCGAAGACGGTCGCCTCCCGCTGAGGCCTTGACGAAAGCGTGCCGGCCCCTCCCGGGCCGGCATGCCAGGCCTCGGGGCGCATGCGGTCGTCTCAACACCCGCTTGCGCCTCGGGGTCGCTTCGATCAATTTTCGAACCGCGTGCCGGTGTTTCCGGCGGATCCTGTGAGGATCTCGAGCAAGGGACCGCGTTGTCGTGCATCTCCTGATCGTCGACGACCACCCGCTGTTCCGCGATGCCCTCGCGGCGACGATCCGCCTCGCGCATCCGGACGCGGTGCTGCACGAGGCCGACGGGATCGAGGCCGCCTGCGCGGCGCTCGCCGCGAACCGCAACATCGACCTGACGCTCCTCGATCTCTCCATGCGCGGTGTCACCGGCTTCGACGGGCTGATCACGATCCGCGCGAGCTTCCCGCGCATCCCGATCCTGATCGTGTCGGGTCACGAGGATCCGCGCATCGTGCGCGAGGCCCTGCAGCACGGTGCGGCCGGCTTCGTCCCCAAGGCCATGGACAAGGCGACGCTCACGCGGGCGATCACCGAGGTGCTGAGCGGTGCGCTGTTCCTGCCCCCGGGCCTCGCCGAGGCGAACACCCCGGCGCCGCGCAGCAAGAAGGCACCGCTCCCCGAGCGCCTCGCGCGGCTTACGCCGCAGCAGTTGCGGGTGCTGATGATGATCCGGCAGGGCAAGCTCAACAAGCAGATTGCCCACGAGCTTCAGGTTGGCGATTCCACCGTGAAGGCGCATGTCTCGGAGATCCTGCGCAAGCTCGAAGTGATCAGCCGCACGCAGATCGTCATCGACACCGCCGCCCTCGACTTCGACCAGATCCACAACACCCATCCGGCCTGATCCGAGCGCAACCCGAAGCGCAGATCGGCTCGGCCGCATGCGGCCACTGCAATGCAGCCTGCGCGCTTCTTCGGCGGCGCGAAAGATTGATATGATGCTATCTATCAGCATGCGAGCTGATAGATAGGGCGTGTCTGCCGGATCCTCGCGACGATGGATCCCGGCTCTTGCCGAACGCTGAAGATCCCAGAGCCCGGGAGAGGCTGCAGCAGGCCTTCACCCACGCCCTCCTGACGACGGGTCGCCACTGGCGTCGCGCGGCCAACGCGGTCGCCGAGGCGCACGGCCTGTCCGACGCAACGGCCCATCCGCTGATCGTCATCGGCCGCATGGCCGAGGAGCCGCGCCAGAACGTCCTGGCCGAGGCCGTCGGCATCGAGGGTCCCTCGCTGGTGCGCCTCCTCGACCGGCTCGCCACCGCGGGGCTCGTGGTGCGGCGCGAGGATCCGTCCGACCGCCGCGCCAAGGTGCTCGACCTGACGCCGCGCGGGCGCGAAGTCTTCGAGCAGATTGAGGCCGAGCGCTCGTCCCTTCGCGCCCGCATCTTCGCGGAGATCGGGTGTGCGGACCTCGAAGCGGGTCTCCGGGTTTTCGCAGTGCTCCAGCACTACGGTCGCGAGACCGCGCTGGACGAGACCACCCCTGTGCTGGAGGCGGCGTCGTGACCCTTCCCGGATGGCGCGACTGGGCCTTCGCGCTCAAGACCTATGCGGCGGCGATGCTCGCCCTGTTCCTGGCGCTCTGGATCGACCTGCCGCGGCCCTACTGGGCGCTCGGCACGGTCTACAGTACGAGCCAGGTTCTGTCCGGCGCCACCCGCTCGAAGGCGCTGTACCGGGTCGGCGGCACGGTGCTCGGGGCGGCGATGAGCGTCGTGCTGGTGCCGAACCTCGTGAACGAGCCGATCCTGCTCAGCGTCGCGGTCGCGCTGTGGGTCGCCCTCTGCCTCTACATCTCGCTCCTCGACCGCACGCCCGCGAGCTACTTCCCGATGCTGGCCGGTTACACCGCGGCCCTGATCGGCTTCCCGGCCGTCGACGATCCCGGAGCGATCTTCGACACCGCCGTGGCGCGTGCCGAGGAGATCTCGCTCGGCATTCTCTGCGCCAGCCTCACCGCGACGCTGATCCTGCCGCAATCGGCCGCCCCGGTCATCGTCGCGCGGCTGAACCTCTGGCTGGCCGAGGCCCGGACCTGGACAATGGCGGCCCTGCAGGGCGGACGCCTTCCGCAGGCCGCCGAGACGAACGAGGCCCAGTGCCTGCGCCTCGCCTCGGATGCGCTGGCCCTCGACGCTCTCGGCCTGGCCCTGCGCAACGAGGCGACGGGCGCGGAACGTGCGGCGGAGGCCTTCGCGCCGCTGCGCCAGCACATGCTGATGGTCCTGCCGATCGTCGCGACGGTGGACGACCGCGTCACGGCCCTGGGGACGTGCGCGTGGGGATCAATCTCGTGGAGGTCCGCCGGGTGCGGCGGCGCCTCACGGGGGCGCCCCGCATAGCGGTTGACCGGACCCTGGCGCTGGCGGCACGCCAGCTGCGCAGCTGGACCGGCCGGCCCGGTCCCGAATTCCTGGCCGCCCTGGACGAGAGCCTCGACGCGGTCTGCGACGCGGAGCCGTCGCCGGAGCGGCAGGCCGCCCTGATCGGCCTCACCGGCCTGCGCCGCGTCCTGTTCCCCGACGCGTCGCCCTACCGGGATGCGGCGCTCCTGCCGAATGACCGGGAGATGGCGGCATGATGGGCGAGATCGACCTCTACGATGTGTTCGTGCCGGCCCTGGCTCTCTGGATGGCCGTGGCATTCGCGCTCGGCCTGCCGCTCCGCCGCCTCCTGTCGGTGACCGGCTTCTACCGCCTCGTCTGGCACCGGCCGCTCTTAGACGTAGCCCTCTACGTCGCCCTCTTGGGCGGCGTCGTGACTCTCGCCCACCGGACCCTGCAATGACCGCCCTTCTCTCCGTTCTCGGCCGCCTCCTGGTCACCCTCGGCTTGGTCGCCGTGGCGCTGATCGTCGGCATCGGCCTGTGGGATTACTACATGGACGCGCCCTGAACCCGGGACGGGCGGGTGCGCGCCGACGTGGCCGCAGTGGCGCCCGACGTGTCGGGCCTCGTCACCGAGGTCCTGGTGGAGGACAATCAGGTCGTCCGGAAGGGCGACGTCCTGTTCCGCATCGATCCGGATCGGTTCCGCCTCGGGCTGCGGCAGGCGGAGGCGATGGTGCAGGGCCGGAAGGCCACCGCCGAGCAGGCCGCGGCCGACTATGCCCGCTACAGCAAGCTGAGCGATGCGGCGGTGTCGCAGCAGAAGGTCGAGGCCGCCAAAGCCGCCGACCTATCCGCAGAGGCCGCCTACGAGCAGGCGGTGGCGGATCGCGACCTCGCCAAGCTCAACCTGGAGCGCTCCGCCGTGCGCGCCTCGGTGAACGGCCGGATCACCAATATGGAGCTGCGCCCGGGCGCCTATGTCACCACCGGCCACGGCGTGATGGCGCTCATCGACAGCGACACCGTCCGGATCGAGGGCTATTTCGAGGAGACCAAGCTGCCGCGCATCCGGGTCGGCGCACCCGTGACCGTCCAGCTGATGGGCGACGACGGCGTGCTCAAGGGCCACGTCGCCAGCATCGCTGGCGGCATCGGCGAGACCGGCCGCAGCGATGCGACCAACCTGCTGGCCAACGTCAATCCGACCTTCTCGTGGGTGCGGCTCGCCCAGCGGATCCCGGTGCGGATTGCCCTCGATGCGGGCGTCGCGGACCCGCGGCTCGTGAGCGGCCGGACCGCCACGGTGTCGATCGCGCCGGCGGCAGGCGGCGAAACCCTGCACTGGCCCTGGACGGCCTGGCGCACGGCTTGGCGCGACGCGCTCGCCCGGTGAGGACGGTCTCCGAACCATCCCACCGCAGTTGAGTTGGCCTGTCACGAGGTCGCAACGACGCTTCAGGAGGCTCCATGTCGAAGACGATTCTGGCTCTCGCCACATCGTTCCTGCTCGCCACGTCCGGCGCGGCGCTGGCTCAGGCGCTGCACACGGGCGGGGCCGACCAGGGCAATGTGAACAAGTCCGGCGCGGTGGGCGGCACCGCGTCCGGGGCGACGGAGCGCACCGGCTCCACCGGCGCCGGCATGGCGCCCGGCACCAGCGGCGGCCCGCGCGTCAGCACCCCCGGCGCGCCCGCCGGCAGCAGCATGGGCAACGGCACCACGGGCAGTGGCGCCGCGCCGAGCGGGCGGTAGGCTCGCCACACGCCGCCGAGGCGCGACGCGCGCTCCTCCCCCTTGCGGGGAGGAGCCGGAGGTGAGGGTGGCGCGAAGTCGGGCGGTGCCTTCTGCTCCACCCCCATCCCTGCCCCCCACAGGGGGACGGGACGCGCTTCGATGAGCGCCGAGCGTCCGCCCGGGGATCGGTGCCGTTACGCCCCGAGGCCGCCGACGCAGAGGTACTTGGTGTTCAGGTAATCCTCGATGCCCTGGTAGGAGCCCTCGCGGCCGAGACCGGATTCCTTCACCCCGCCGAAGGGCGCCACCTCGGTGGTGATGATCCCCTCGTTGATCCCGACCATCCCGTATTCCAGCGCCTCGGCGACCCGGAAGGTGCGGCCGAGGTCGCGGGTGTAGAAGTAGCAGGCGAGCCCGTACTCGGTGTCGTTGGCGAGGCGGATCGCCTCCGCCTCGTCGCGGAACCGGAACAGCGGCGCCAGCGGCCCAAAGGTCTCCTCGCGGGCCACCGCCATGTCGGGGGTCGCGCCGGTGATCACCGTCGGCTCGAAGAACTGGCCGCCGAGCTTGTGCCGATGCCCGCCCGCGACCACCCGGGCGCCCTTCTCGAGCGCGTCGCGGATATGCGCCTCGGTCTTCTCCACCGCGGCCATGTCGATCAGCGGCCCCTGGGCGACGCCCTCCTCGAGGCCGTTGCCGACCTTCAGCCGGTTAGCCGCCTCGGCCATCTTCTCCGCGAAGGCGTCGTAGATCCCGTCCTGCACCAGGAAGCGATTGGTGCAGATGCAGGTCTGGCCGGAATTGCGGTACTTGGCGAGCATCGCGCCGGCGACCGCGCGGTCGAGATCGGCATCGTCGAAGACGATGAAGGGCGCGTTGCCGCCCAGTTCCATCGAGACCTTCTTCACCGTGTGGGCGGCCTGCTCCAGCAGCACCTTGCCGACCTCGGTGGAACCGGTGAACGTGATCTTCTTGACCAGCGGGTTGCCGGTCATCTCACCGCCGATCGCCCGGGCCGAGCCGGTGAGGATGCTGACGACACCCGCCGGGAAGCCCGCGCGCTCGCACAGGACGCCCCAGGCGAGGCCCGAGAGCGGAGTCTGCGAGGCCGGCTTGATCACGATCGGGCAGCCGGCGGCCAGCGCGGGGGCGATCTTGCGGGCGATCATCGAGGAGGGGAAGTTCCACGGCGTGATCGCCGCCACCACGCCCACGGGCTCCTTGGTGACGAGGATCTTGCGATCGCCCCAAGGGGAGGGAATGACGTCGCCGTAGACGCGCCGCGCCTCCTCGGCGAACCACAGCACGTAGGCCGCCGACATGGCGACCTCGCCGCGGGACTCGGTCAGCGACTTGCCCTGCTCGGCGGTGAGGATCTGCGCCAGATCCTCCTGATGCTCGGTGACCAGGGCGGCGAGCTTGCGCAGCAGCACGGCGCGCTCGTTGGCCGTCTTGGCGCGCCAGGCCGGGTAGGCCGCGTGGGCCGCCTGGATCGCCCGGCGGGTCTCCTCGGCACCGGCTTTCGGCACCCGGGCGATCAGCGCGCCCGTGGCCGGGTTCGTGACGTCGATGCTGCCGGAGCCGGCCTTCGACCATTCACCGCCGATCAGGCAGGCTTCGACCAGAAGGGCGCGATCCTTCAGGGCGGGGCTTTCGAACTCAGGCATCCAACGGTTCCTTCGGCGGCTGCGGCCTGTCGGGCTGGGACAGGCCGGGCCGCGGCTTGAGAGGCACGCTCTGGGCTGTATTCCTCGCCTGCGCCTCGGCTCTTGTCTCGAAGACATGGGGAGCCAGATCGCGGCTCGCCAACGAAGCGCCGAGTTTCAACCGCAAGAACGCGCTCGTCGTATACCGGGACGCGGTCTCGTAATAGCGGTTTTCGAGATAGGCGATGGCCGAGAAATAGGCGTCGCTCACCGTCGGGTCGATCTCGAAGCCGTCGTAGTTGGCGATCAGGTGGACCTTGCGGCCGATCTCCTGGCAGGCGCGCTCGTATTCCCGACGCACCAGCTCGACGTCGTCGATGGTCCGGACCTGGAAACCCTCGAGGTTCGAGAACAGGATGTTGCGCTCCGGGTCGTAGCTGATCCGCTCCGAAAGCGACAGGCCGAGCAGCCAGGGCTCCAGCGCCATCACGGCCTCGCGGAACAGGCGCGGATCCATCGGCTTCGGATCCTGCACGATCGGCGCGAAGCCCATCTGCCCGAGGATGTCCCGCTCGATATCGATCCCCGGCGCGACCTCGACCAGTTCCATGCCGGCCCGCGTCCGCCGGAACACGCAGCGCTCGGTCACGTAGAGCACCGGCTGGCCGCGCTCGGCCGCGTAGGCCCCCGAGAAGGTCACCTGCTCCACCGCGGCGATGAATTTCCGCGACCGGCCCTCCCTGAGGATCCGGATGCCGCCATCCTCGACCGCTACCTTGAGCTCGTCGGCCGTGAAGGTGCCGGCGAAGACGAGGCTCTTGGCGTTCTGCGAGATGTTGATGAACCCGCCCGCGCCGGCGAGCCTCTTGCCGAAGCGGCTGACGTTGACGTTGCCCTCCGCGTCGCACTGGGCGAGGCCCAGGCAGGCGAGGTCGAGGCCGCCGCCGTCGTAGAAGTCGAACTGCTGGTTCTGGTGCAGCACGGCGGCCGGGTTCAGGGCGGCGCCGAAATCCAGCCCGCCCTGCGGCAGGCCGCCGATCACCCCGGGCTCGGCGGTGAGGGTCAGGTATTTCAGCACCCGCTCCTCGGCGGCGACCGCCGCGACGCCCTCGGGCATGCCGATGCCGAGATTGACCACGCCGCCCGGAGGCAATTCGAAGGCGCAGCGCCGGGCGATGACCTTGCGGGCATCGAGCGCCATCGGGGCGATCCGGTCCAGCGGCACGCGCTGGCGGCCCGTGAAGGCGTGGTTGTAGGGCGTGCCGTAGGTCTGACGGTGGTTCTCGGGACTGCTCAGGACCACGCAATCCACCAGCACGCCGGGCACCTGCACCTCGCGCGGGTTGAGCGAGCCGGCCTCGGCCAGCCGCTCGACCTGGGCGATGACGAAACCGCCGGAATTCTTCGCCGCCATGGCGGCGGCGAGGTTGTCCAGCGTCAGCGCCTCGCGCTCCATGGTGATGTTGCCGGCGGGGTCGGCGGTGGTGCCGCGGATCAGCGCGACGTTCACCGGGATGGCCTTGTAGTGCAGCCAGGACTCGCCGCCGAGCTCGACCACGCTGACGAGATCCTCCCGGGTGACGGCGTTGAGCTTGCCGCCTTCGAGCCGCGGGTCCACGAAGGTGCGCAGGCCGACCTTGGTGATGTGGCCCGGCGTGTGCGCGGCGATCTCCCGGTAGAGGTGCGAGACCACGCCGAGCGGCAGGTTGTAGGCCTCGATCTCGCCGGCCACCGCCATGGCACCGAGCTTTGGCACCAGGGCCCAGTGGCCGCCGACGACCCGGCGCACGAGGCCCGGGATCGCCAGCCGGTTGAGGCCGCGCTCCTTTCCGTCACCCGGGGCGGCGGCGAACATCAGGCCGATCCCGTGCGGACCGGCGCCCGATTCGAAGCGCCGGGCGAGCGCCAGGATCAATTCGTCCGGCGTGCCAATGCCGACGAAGCCCGACACCGCCACCATGTCGCCGTCCCGCAGGATGGCGACCGCCTCGTCGGCGCTGACGATCTTGTTCTTCAGGTTGCCCATGAGACGGTCCTCAGCGCCAAGGAGGCGGCCGGAGCGGCTCCGCCCATCTCACGCATCCCTCTGCGGGGGGCGACGATGTCCACCGACACGGATCGAACTCTGGCGTTGGCGGCGGAACGCGACGCGCCCCCTCTTCCGTGAGGGAGAGGGGATCCGCGCTTCGTCCTGCTGGCACAGCACCACGAACGATGTGCGTATCCAGCAGCCTCCCCCGCAGCGGCGGGTGGAGAGGGGCGTCGGGCCTAGCAAAAGTCCCCGCGCGGCCATCCTAACCCCGCTGGCCGAGCCAGTCGGCGATGCCGGAGCCCAGCAGCTTCTGGGCCTTGCCGCCCACGAAGACGCCGACATGGCCGCCGGGCAGCCCGAGTTCGGTGTAGTCCGCGGTGCCGATCCGGTCGCGCAGCGCCTGCGAGGTGGCCGGCGGGATGATGTGGTCGTCCTGGGCGAAGACGTTCAGCACCGGGCAGGTGATGTTCTTGAGATCCACCGTGCGGCCGCCGAGCTCGAAGGCGCTCTGGACGAGCTTGTTGTCCTGGTAGAGGTCCTTCAGCCACTGCTTGGCCGCCTCGCCGGGATGGTCCGGCCGGTCGGCGATCCACTTCTCCATGCGCAGGAAATTCAGGAACTTCTTCTTGTCGTCGAGGGCGTCGAGCAGGTCGAGGTTGTACTTCGTCATGGTGCGCATCGGCGTCATCATGGAGAACACCGAGCCCATGAAGGCCCCGGGCAGCGACCCTTGAGCCTCGATCAGCCGGTCGACGTCCTCGGGCGTCAGCGAGCGCGTCCAGACGTTGATGAAGCCGTGGCCGGCCCGGGCGTTCTGGGTGTCGGCGTGGAAGTCGATCGGCGTGATGGTCAGCACCATCGCGTTGACGGTCTCCGGATAGAGCGCCGCGTAGCAGGTGGTGAAGACGCCACCCTCGCAGATCCCGAGCAGACTGATCCGCTCGCGCCCGGCCGCCTCCTGGATGAAGGCGACGCACTCGGCGAGATAGCCGTCCACGTAATCGTCGATCGTGACGTAGCGGTCGGCCCGGCCCGGATTGCCCCAGTCGACCACGTAGAGGTCGAGGCCGAGTTTCAGGAGGTTGCGGACGAGCGAGCGGTCCTCCTGCAGGTCGGCCATCGTGTAGCGGCCGATCAGGCCGTAGACGATCAGCACCGGCGGCAGGCCCTTGCTCTCGGCGAGCGGCCGATAGCGGTAGAGCCGGACCTTGTCCTGGCTCCAGACCAGATCCTTCGGCGTGGTGGCGATCTCCACGTCGGCGTCGCGCACCTCCGAGAACAGCTTGGCGCCGGCGCTGATGCGCTGGCCGAGCGTGCCGACCTCGGCGAGCATCTCGGCCGGAGTGAGGGTCAGCGGCGCGGCCGGCGCCTTGGGGCTCTCCTGGTCAGCCATGGGCCTCCTCCGCGGCGCGCGCTTCGTCCGACTTCGATCCCGAATTCGACCTCGTGTCCGCCGACCGGCGGCTGCGGCGCAGGGCCCGGACCTCGCGGCGCAGCTCGGTCAGGCTCTTGTGGACGTCGTCGAGCTCGGCCCGGGTCGGCTGCCCGTAGAACTCGGACAGGAAGGCCGCGACATCCTGCTGGGCGAGTCGGAGATCGGTGGAGGCCCGAAGCACCGCCCGCTGCGAGGCCAGGAACCTGTCCGAGCGCTGGACCTCCAGCAGGACCGCATTGGCGGTCTCGATCCAGCTCGTCATCATCTCCCGGGCCGAGGCGAAGCTCTCGCCGCGCGCGGCGCGGGCATTGGCCTCCTTCGCGAAGGCTCCCGCGGCCCGCGTCCAGGCCTCCAGCATCACGGCCTGATGCTCGCTCTGCGCCCGCCGAAGCGCGGCCCAGGCGGTGAACAGGGCCGCGTAGCGCCGCTCCGTCTGCCACAGGTCGGCGAGCTGCGGGCCCTCGGCCATCCGCGTGAGGGCGGCGTCGAACTCGGCCGAACCGCCGAGCCAAGCCTGCGGATCGAAGATCCGGGCGAGCACCGCCCCGGCAGTCGGGTCCAGCACCTCAGGTCCGCCCTGCAGCGACTTGGCCATCGTCTGCGACAGGGCGGTGGCGGAGGTCCAGGCCTCGGTCAGCTTGGCCTGCGCCGCGGCGAGGCCGGCGAGGTCGGCCGCCGGGAAGGTCGGCCAGCCGAAGCCCGCGGCGGGCTGGCCGGCGCCGGGGGTGAAGAAGCCCGCGCCGGCCCGGGTCCAGAACTCGCTCATCGCCCGGAACGCGTCGAACTGGTCCATGCTGGCGTTCTCCCGGCCGTTCTGTCCCCGCGATGCCGCGGAGCGTCTCGTCAGTTCACAGACCCGATCACCCGACGCCCATCCCCTGCATCCCCCAACCTCAACCCTCATCCTGAGGTGCTGCGCAGCAGCCTCGAAGGAGGGCTCCAGAGATCACGGAGCCTTCCGGAGGGCTCCGTCGAGGCCCGCTGGCCTGGGCCCCTCGGGATGAGGTTCAGGGTGGGGGGATCGCGCCCTCACGCTGCCGGGCGTGCCTCCCCGAGGGCCTCGGCGTAGATCGCGAAGGCGTCGTCGTAGGTGACTTCGCGCGGGTTGTTCACGAGAAGACGCGTCTGCTTCATCGCGTCGGCGGCCATGCGCTCCAGGTCCTGTCTTGCGACGCCGACCTCGGCGAGCGAGGCCGGCACCTTGCAGTCGCGGCAGATCGCCTCGAGGCATTCCACGAACCGGGCGGCGGCCTGGGCCGGCGGCAGAGCCGCCGCGGCGGGATCGAGGATCGGCGCCAGTTCGGCGTAGAGGCCTTCCGCGTGAGAGAGGTTGAAGCGCATCACCCCCATCAGCACGAGCGCGTTCGAGAGACCGTGCGGCACGTGGAAGATCGCGCCCACCGGGTAGGCGAGCGCATGAACCGCAGCCACCGGGGCGTTGGCGAAAGCCATGCCGGCGAGCATCGAGCCGAGCAGCATCCCGGAGCGCGCCTCCAGGTTCCTGCCGTCCGTGCAGGCGGTGCGGATGTTGGCCGAGAGCAGGGCCAGCGCCTGCTTGGCGAGTTGGTCGGAGATCGGATTCTTCTTGTTCTTGCTGGTGAACGCCTCGATGGCGTGGACCATGGCGTCGATGCCGGTGGCCGCCGTGACGTGGGACGGAAGGCCGAGCGTCAGCTCGGGATCGAGCACCGCCCAGTCGGGCAGGAGCTTCGGCGCGACGACGCCCTTCTTCTCGGTGGTAGGCGTCGTGACGATGGAGATGGGCGTCACCTCCGAGCCGGTTCCGGCGGTGGTGGGCACGAGGATCAGCGGCAGGCGCTCGCCCTTGGCGAGCCCGACCCCGTAGATCGACTCGAGCGGCTCGTCCGATTTCGCGAGGTAGGCGACGAGCTTGGCGGTATCGAGCGCCGAGCCGCCGCCGATCGACAGGACGAGGTCGGTCCCGAGCTCCCGGGCGCGCTTGGCCGCTGCCTCGATTACCGTGGAGGGCGGATCGGCGACCACGTCCTCGTAGACGTCGATCGCGACGCCGGCGGCGGACAGGGCCGTTTCGGCGGCCCGGGTCAGCCCGGCGCCGCGCACGCCCTTGTCGGTGACCAGTAGGACGCGCGTCGTCCCGAAGCTGCCGACGATGTCGGGCAGCTTCTTCGCGGCGCCGGCCTCGAACAGCACGTTCGGCGTGGTCTGGAAGGTGAACGGATTCATCGCGCTTCCCCGTCTCTTGGGCCGATTCGTCTGCGATGCCGGAGCTACTCGGCGGGCTCGAAATCCTTCACCTTGGCGCGCAGCTCGTCGACCAGCACGCGGGTGTTCTCCGAATAGTCGATCGGCACCGCCACGAGATGGACGCCGCCCGCCGCGAAGGCGCGGTCCAGGGTCGGCACGAGGTCGTTGACGGATTCCACCCGGTGGCCGGTAGCGCCGTAGGACTTGGCGTAGAGGACGAAATCGGGGTTGCCGAAGGTCATGCCGTAATCGGCGAACTTGTCCACCGCCTGCTTCCAGCGGATCATCCCGTAGGCCGAGTCGTCCAGCACCAGGACCACGAGGTTGAGCTTGAGCCGCACCGCGGTTTCCAGCTCCTGGCTGTTCATCATGAAGCCGCCATCGCCGCACACCGCCATGACGCGGCGGTTCGGGTAGAGCATCGCCGCCATCATGGCCGAGGGCAGGCCGGCGCCCATCGTGGCCAGCGCGTTGTCGAGGAGCAGCGTGTTGGCGACGTAGGTGCGGTAGTTCCGGGCGAACCAGATCTTGTACATCCCGTTGTCGAGGCAGACGATGCCGTCCTCGGGGATCACCCGGCGCACGTCGCGCACGAGGCGCTGCGGCGTCACCGGGAAGCGATCCTCGCCGGCCCGGTCGGCGATGTGATTGAGGATGTGCTCGCGCAGGTGCAGCAGCGCGCCCGCATGGGGGAGCTTCCCGTCCAGCTTGTCGGCGAGCAGCTTCAGCGTCGGCCCGAGATCACCCACCACCTCGGCGTCGGGATAGTAGACCTGCTCGACGTTGGCCGGCATGTAGCCGATATGGATGACCTTCTGGTCGGCCTGTCCCATGAAGAAGGGCGGCTTCTCCACGGTGTCGTGGCCGATGGCGATGATCAGGTCGGCCCGATCGATGGCCTCGTGGATGTAGTCGCGCTCGGAGAGCGCCGCGGTGCCCATGTAGAGGTTGGTGCCGCCCGCGACGGTGCCCTTGCCCATCTGGGTGGTGAAGAACGGGATCTGCGTCCGCTGCACGAAGCCGCCGAGCTCGCCGGTGGCCCGGGGGCGGCTCGCGGCGGCGCCCAGCATGATCAGCGGGCGCTTGGCCTTCAGGATCATCGCGGCGGCGCGCTCGATGGCGGCCGGGTGGGCGACCGGGATGTCGATCGGGTGCGAGGGCACGAGGTCGGCCTCGGCCTCCTCGGAGGCGATGTCTTCCGGCAGCTCCAGCAGGACCGGGCCGGGCCGCTCCTCGGTGGCGACCCGGAAGGCGTCGCGCACGATGGTCGGGATCGAGGAGGCGGAGACGATCTGCCGGGCCATCTTGGTGATCGGCTTCATCGAGCTGATCACATCGACGATCTGGAACTTCGCCTGACGCGAGGACAGGATGCCCTTCTGGCCGGTGATGATGATCATCGGCATCGCGCCGAGATGGGCGTAGGCCGCGCCGGTGGAGAAGTTCAGGGCGCCCGGGCCGAGGGTCGAGAGGCAGACGCCGGGCCGGCCGGTGAGGCGGCCGTGGGTCGCCGCCATGAAGCTCGCCGCCTGCTCGTGGCGGGTCAGGACCAGCTCGATCTTGGAGTGGCGCAGGGATTCGACGACGTCGAGGTTCTCCTCGCCGGGGATTCCGAAGATTCGGTCGACACCCTCGTTCTCGAGGGCCGCGACGAGGAGATCTGAACCCTTGGGCATGCGAAGTCTCGCTGATGCAACGGCGTGCCATCGCCCGGTCCGACCCGGCCCGCGCGTCGCGTCGCCGTGAACGGCGCGGGACGAAAGGACGCCCCCGAATACTCCGACGGGTTAGAGGGCGTGGTCCGAGAGTGGTCAAGGCCTGTACAGGCCTGAACAGTCACAGAGGCGGGCAGATGCTATCTGTGCAAGACTTTCCGGCACCTCGGAACGTCGCCGCACGGTCAAGGTTGTCCAGCGTTGAACGGATTGGAAATTCATGGATCGCGCGGGACGCAACGGGTCTGAACTGCCGCACGGTCAGGCGCAGCCCGATCCGCCGCACCAGGATCCGGTTCTGGCACCGATCGCGGACTTCCCGCGCATCGACCTCCGGATGGGCGTCGAGTCTTGGGACAAGCGCCGCCAAGCGGGGAAGCGGCTGCGGGACGCGGTCCCTTACGCGGCCCAGGCCGGGCTTCCTCCCGAGCCGACCCGCCCCGACCCGGTCGCGCTGATCGAGGCGGCCCATCGCGGGCGGCAGCCGGCTCTGATCCCGCTGCGGGTCGCCCGGATGGCGACGTCGCCCTTCGCGTTCCTGCGCGGGGCCGCGCACGTGATGGCCTGGGACCTGTCGCGCGGGCCCCGCAGCGGCATCGACGTGGTGATGAACGGCGACGCGCACACCGACAATTTCGGCCTGTTCGGCACGCCCCAGCGCGACATCGTCCTCGACCTCAACGACTTCGACGAGGTCACGATCGGACCCTGGGAATGGGACCTGAAGCGGCTCGCCGCCGGGATCGCGGTCGCCACCGGCGACGCCGGAGCCTCGTCGAGCGCACGCCGCGACGCCGTGATGGAGGCGGTCTCGGGTTACCAGCACACGATGCGGCGCCTGGCCCCACAGGGCTCGCTCGACGTCTGGTATCAGACCACGCGGGCCGACGCCCCGCACCTCGCCGGCGTCCGGATGGATGCGGAGGCCCGGGCCGTGGTCCGGCGTGCGGTGGACAAGGCGCGGCGGCGCAACAATCGCAGCCTTCTGGGACAGCTGGCCGAGCGGCGCACCGACGGCAGCTGGCGCCTGCAGACGGACCCGCCGATCCTGACACCGGTCGACGAGGCGACGCGGGACGGGATCGTCACCGGCCTGGAGCGCTATGCCGAGACCCTGCCGCGGGAGCGGCGCTTCATGCTCGACCGCTACCATGTGGTGGACGTCGCCCACCGGGTGGTCGGGATCGGCAGCGTCGGAACCCGTGCCTACGTCGCATTGCTGTTCGGCAATTCCGACGCGGACGCACTGTTCCTGCAGGTCAAGGAGGCGGTCCGCCCGGCCCACGCGCCGTATCTGCCGGGGATGCCGGCGCCCTATGCCGACCACGAGGGTGAGCGCGTGATCTACGGCCAGCGCCTGCTCCAGGCGGTCGGCGACCCGCTGCTCGGCTGGACCAGCATCGCCGGCCGGCCGTTCTACGTGCGGCAGATGAAGAACCTGAAGGGCGCCATCCCCCTGGCGCGCATGGCGGGCGCCTCGCTCCTGACCTTCTCCTACGCCTACGGGGCGCTCCTCGCCCGCGCCCATGCCCGGACCGGGGATGCGGCGGCGATCACCGGCTATTGCGGCAGCGGCAAGAACCGCGATCTCAGCGCCGCGATCGCCGATTGGGCGGCGGCCTATGCGGAGCGGAACGCCGCGGATTTTGCCCGGTTTCGCGCGGCCATCGCGAGCGGCCGTCTGGAGGCGGCGGAGAATCCCTGCCTGTGAGTTGGGCGTCAGATGATGCCGGGCGCCGGCGCCTCGCTGGCGAGTCGGACCAGCAGGTCCCGCAGCCAGCGATGGGCGGGATCTCGGTCGTAGGAGGCGTGCCAGAGCATCGAGACCGCCACGTCGTCGAGCTTCACCGGGACAGGGCTCACGCTGAGCGCCAGAGCGCTGGCGAAGGAGGTGGCGAGCCGGGCATGCATGGTGGCGATCACCGGCGCGGCGCGGACCAGGAACGGGACGACCAGGAAGCGGGGCGTGGTCACGGCGAGCGTCCGCGACCGGCCGATCAGGGCGAGCGCATCGTCCACCACCCCATGGGCGGTCTCCCGCAGGGAGGTCAGCACGTGCGGGAAGCGCAGGTAATCGTCGAGGCCGATCGGTGGCGGGAGCCCGATCAGCTCGGCATTGAACAGCACCACGTAGCTGTCGCGGTAGAGCAGCCGCTGCTTGTGGTGGAGCTGCCCCTCGGAGAACAACCCGATGGCGAGATCCACCCGGTCGGCGTCCAGCTCGTCGAGGATGCGCGCCCGCTCGACGGAGCGCAGCAGCAGCCGGATTCCGGGGGCCTCCCGGCGGAGTTCCGCGATGAGCCGGGGCCCGAGCAGCACCTCGACGCTGTCGGGCAGGCTCACCGTGAAGGTGCGCTCCACGGTGGCCGGATCGAACCGCTCCTCCCGGTGAACCAGCGCCTGCACCTGCCGGAGGGTGGCGCGCAGCGGCTCGGCGATCTTGAGGGCCCGCGGCGTCGGCCGCATCCCGTCCGGCGCCCGGGTTAGGAGCTCATCGTCGAACAGCCGGCGCAGCCGGGCGAGGCTCGAACTCATCGCCGACTGGCCGACACCGACCCGGGCGGCGGCCCGGGTGACGCTGCGCTCGTCGAGGAGCGCGTCGAGGGCGACCAGCAGGTTCAGGTCGATCCGGGTGAGGTCGATATGGTCGATGGCCACGCGCGCTCGGGCTCGCTCTGGGGAATGCGTGCCTCACAATAGGGGCCGCGCCTCTGACCACGCTAGACACGCCGCTCGCCTGTCACCGGCTCCCGCGGCTCGGTATGATCGAACAGCCGGGGCGGCGGGATCTCGTCCCTGGCCCGCATCCGCGCGACGAGGTGGTCGGCGACCCGCAGGGCGTTGGCGATGATCGTCAGGGTCGGATTCACGGCGCCGATCGACGGGAAGAAGCTCGCGTCGGTCACGTAGAGGTTGTCGAGTTCGTGGGCCTTGCAGTGCCGGTCGAGAACCGAGCTTGCCGGATCGTCGCCGAATCGCAGCGTCCCGGCCTGATGGGCCGTGCCGCCGATCGGCACGTTCCTGCCGAGATAGAGCGACCGGTCGAACAGGTGCGGGTGGATGTCGGTGAAGGTGCAGATCTCCTGCAGCTTCTGCCGCAGCCGCTGGTGGGCCTCCACGTTGGTCTCGGTGAGGTCGAGATGGACCTTGCCGTCCCGGTAGTAGACCCGGTTCTGCGCGAGCGGGATGTCCTCCGAGGTGAGCCAGAAATCCACCGAGTGGTGGGCGATCCAGTCGAAGGGCTTGTTGGGGAACCATTGCAGGAAGCCCGGCAGGCCTTCGCCGTGGATCTGGACGCCGTCGGACTTGCCGACCATCTGGATGTGCCCGAGGGGAAAGGCCCAGCCGTCCTTCGGATCCGGGTCACCGAAATAGAAGTCGTTGAGCCCGAGCGTCTTCTGGAACCGGGTCGGGTTCGGCGTCTTCGAGATCGCCAGCACGGTCGAGTTGTTGTGGCGCATGTAGTTGCGCCCGACCTGATCCGAGCCGTTGGCGAGGCCGTTCGGATGCGCGTCGCTGGCCGAGCGCAGCAGCAGCAGCGCCGAGGAGAGGGCGCCGCAGGCCACGACCACGAGGTCGGAAGAGGCTGCGAAGGGTTCGCCGTCGCGGTTGCCGACGACGCCGGTGACGGTACGCCCCGACGGGTCCGTGACCAGACGCTCAATATAGGTCCGGGTGAGGAGCGTGAGGTTCGGGCAGTCCCGCAGGGCGGGATCCACCACCATGGTCTGCGCGTCCGACTTGCCGTTGGTGGGGCAGGGGAAGCCGTCGAACGATTCGCACTTGATGCAGGGCGAGGTCGAGACCGCCCGCCCGTCCTTCTCGACGAGGCGCACGCCCACCGGGAGGTGGAAGGGGTGGTGGCCGGCCTGTTTCAGATTGTCGAACAGCTCCTGGATCCGCGGCTCGTGCGAGACCGGCGGATGGGCGTAGGGCTTCCGCGACCAGGGCTCCGTGGGATCCTCGCCCCGCAGGCCGTGGACGTGGAACAGCTCCTCGGCCGCCTGGTAGTAGGGCTCGAACGCGTCGTAGCCGACCGGCCAGGCGGGCGCGATGCCGTCCTGGTGGCGGATCTCAGCGAAGTCCTGCTCGCGCAGGCGGAACAGGACCGAGCCGTAGAACTTCGAATTTCCGCCGACGTAGTAGTGAAGTCCCGGGTGGAAGCTGCTGCCGTCCGAGGAGAACCAAGTCTCCTTGGCCTGATAATAGCCGTCGACGATCACCGCCTGGCTGTTCCAGTTCCGCGGCTCGCGCAGGAGATAGTCGCCGCGCTCGATGAGCAGGATGCGCTTGCCGGTCTGCGCCAGACGCCATGCCACCGTCCCGCCGCCCGGGCCGGAGCCGACGATGATGACGTCATAGTGCTCGCCGGGCATGTGGGGTCTCCGTCGGGGCCGTGATCCTGGCAGGCAACTCGCGAGCCGCGGCTCGGATCGCGGTGCGGCGCCGTTTCCGGCACGCTCCGGCGCGGGGGCGCATCCGGGCCTCGGCCGCCCGAGCGCGGGTCGGCGAATGCCGCAACCGGCGGTTAAGCGCCTTTCCCAACGCCGCCTTCAGCTTCGCCTGCGATCCTGCGCGAACCGGCCTCCCGCCGGGGAGGCACGGATGATCAAGGATATCGCGCTCGTCCTGGCCGTCCTGGTCGCAGCCGCCCTCGCGTTGGGGCGCTGGCGCGCGCGGCCGGCTTTGCCCGACGAGAACGAGGCGGAACGGCTGCACGACCGGCTCTGGCGGGTCAGCGAGAGCGAGGACCGCTACCGCGCCCTGGTCGCCGCGACCACGGAGATCATCGTCCAGCGGGACGCGAGCGGGCGCATCACCTACGCCAACGAGGATTTCGCCCGCCTGCTCGGCCGCGCGCCGATCGAGCTGCTCGGCTCGCAGATCGACCTGGAGATCCTGGAGCGCGACGCGGTCGAGGTCGGGGAGGACGGCGTGCGCCGCATGGAGGCGCAGGTGCGCTCGGTCGACGGGCGCGTGCGCTGGTTCGCCTTCGTGGAGATGCCCGTGGCGCACGGCGACGCGATGCACTGGCTGCGCGCCGGCCGCGACGTGACGGCCCGGGTCGAGGCGATCCGCAGCCGCGACGCGGCCCTGGAGCGCGCCGAATCGGCGAGCGTCGCGAAATCCCGCTTCCTGGCCACCGTGAGCCACGAGATGCGCACGCCGCTCAACGGCATCCTGGGGATGGCCGATCTCGTCCTCGCGACCGATCTCAACCCGGAGCAGCGCACCTACGTGGAGGCGGTGCGCACCAGCGGGCGGGCGCTGCTCGGCCTGATCGACGGCGTCCTCGACTTCTCGCGGATCGAGGCCGGCCGGCTCGACCTCGCGGCCGAGCCCTTCGACCTGGCGGCGCTCGCGGAAGGCGTGGTCGAACTGCTCGCCCCCCGCGCGCAGGACAAGGGCATCGAGATCGCCCTCGACGTCGCCGAGGATGTCCCGGCGCGCCTGCTGGGCGACGCCGACCGGGTGCGGCAGATCCTGATCAACCTCGCGGGCAACGCCATCAAGTTCACGGAGCGCGGCGGCGTCGGGGTGGCCCTGACCTTCGCGCGCGGCGCGGCCGGAACCGGAGAGGTGGTGCTCGCCGTGTCGGATACCGGCCCCGGCATCCCGGAGGAGCGGCTGCCCATCCTGTTCGAGGAATTCGAGCAGGGCGACGGCAGCGCCAGCCGCAGCCACGAGGGGACCGGACTGGGTCTCGCCCTGTCTCTTATACACATCTCCGAGCCCACGAGACA
>CAXDNE010000028.1:0-40148 GCA_963990595.1 uncultured Methylobacterium sp. | reverse complement strand
CCGACGCGCCGAAGAAGGACAGCCCTGCTCCGGCCATGCCGGGCGGCGGCATGGGCGGCATGGACTTCTGAGTCCACGCTATCCGCTGAGACGAAGGAAGGGGGTCGCCGAAAGGCGGCCCCTTTTCTTTTGGTTCCAGTATCGATCGCTGCGCGTCTGAACCCTGGAAACTGGGGCCGGATCCGGCTGCTACAGTGGATCCTTGCCGTTTTGCACCTCGGATCCAGTCGCGCGGGGACGATGACCGCGATCCGGAGCGCGTCAGCCATCCGATGGCCGGGCAAAAGCCTGAGCCGGCTCTTTCAGAGTGTTCGAGGCTCGGCCTGTCCCAGGCACGCCAGCGCCGCTTCGCTGCGCGCGCCGAGACCGTGCGGCAGGGCGAAGCCGCAGGCCCTCGAAGTTTTTGGGCATGAACGCAAAGAAAAACGGGACGGCTTTCGCCGTCCCGTTCGTTCTTGTTCCTATCGGCCTAGGAAGATCGAGGCCAGTCGCTGGAGCAGGCCCCGCGGTGCGGGCGGAGGCACGCTCTGCCCAGGACCGTCCCCGATCTAAGCGTTGGCGGCGAAGGGGTGCTGCGCCGAGTTGCGCTGCTCGGTGACCGTCGAAGCCTTCGGCTCGCCGTTGACGGCGCGCTGGATCGACAGCTTGGTCGCCTCGTAGTTGTACTTCTGGATCTTGGCGTCGTCGGCCGCCTCCCAGTGGATGAACACGCCGACCAGGATGTACAGGTCGTCGGCCTCGTCAGCCGGGATGATGCCCTCGGCGACGCAGTCCTGAACGGCCTTGGCAACGCCGTGCTGGGCCGGGCCGAACATCTGGACGGCCTGACGGGCGTCGTTGATGGTGACCTTGTTGAACATCAGGGTGTTCGGCTTGCACGGCAGGTTCGGCGCGATGACCGCGAGCAGGCTGGTGAAGCCGTGCTTGTTGTTCACGAGGCCGTTGCAGAAGGCCGTCTCGGCCGGCGAGCCGCGCGGTCCGATGATGAGGTCGATGTGGGCGACCTCGTTGCCGTCGCCGACGAGAGCTTCGCCGACCTGAACCTTGGTGATCTTCGCCATTCGGTGTCTCTCCCTGGATTCCGAAATAGAGCCGGGCGCCGGGCGATGCCGCGGCCGGGAAGCCATCCTTGTTATCGGCGCCCGACCATGCCGGCCGAGCCGGATGAGCCGAGCCGGTTGGGCCGGACAGCGCGGCGGACCCTACAGCGGGGCCCTGCGGCTCACAACCCGCGCAAGGCCCTGACACGGAGGAATTTATCTCCATCCGCACGGGGGAACACCGGAACCGGCGCGCGGTTCAGGCCAAGGCTGCGCCGGCCGCCGCGAGCGCGTCCCAGAACAGGGTCGCCACCGTGAAATCCGCGCTCGTGCCGGGGTTGAGCCCGCGCGCCTTCAGCGATGCGTCGAGGGCGAGCAGCGTCTCGGCCGGCCGGTCCGCGAGGTCGAGGCCGGCCAGCGCCGCCTCGGCTTCCTGGCGGAGGCTCTCGGCCGCCGCCGTCGCGTATTTGCGGGCGACATGGCTGTCGGGCACCGACCGCAGATAGGCGAGGTGGATGGCGGTGGCGCACCAGGGCGGATCGAGCCCCTGCGCGCGCGCCGCGGCCAGGGCCGGAAGACCGATCGCAGGCACGTCGGCGAAGTCGGTGACGTAGGCCCGGGCGATCCGGTCCCGGGCGGCGGCCTCGGCCATCGCGTCGTGAAGAGACTCGGGCGCGGCCGCGGCGACGTCGTGGCGGCCGGCACGCCCGAGGCCGCCCGGATTGGCGAGCCGGATCGCGGTGAAGACGCCCTCGGAATCGCTCCGGTCGAGGCTGCGGAGCACCGACGCGACCGGCTGGCCCCGCTCGGCGGCGGCCGCGAGGGGCGCGCAGAGCAGCAGGATGCCGAGATTGGTGTTCTGACCCACCGCCGCCATCGTGGCGGCGACGCCTTCTTGGATCCGCGTACCGACGCCAGCCCCGTCCTGCGCCAGAGCCGGCGCGGAGACATCAGCGCTGGCGACGAAATCCGCCACCACCATCCGGTGGCCGGCCGCGTAGGCGTGGACGTTGCCCGGCTTGAGCGCATCGAGCTCAGCGAGGCAGGCCGCCCGGTAGAGCGTCCCGACCAGCGCCGCGTCGAGCCCGCTCATGCCACCACGAGCCGGGGGCGGCTGGCGCTGCGGACCGCCGCCAGGAATCCGCGGACGACGGCGGCGGCGATGTCGGTCTCGCAGACGGTCTGGAGGCCGGACCAGGCCGGCATGGAATTGACCTCCAGGATGGAGAAGCCGCCCTCCCCGTCCTCGACGAGGTCCACCCCGGAATAATCGACCCCGACCGCGGCGGCGGCCGCTTCCGCGAGTTCGGCGGCGGCGCGCGGCATGGCCCAGGGCAGCGGGCGCCCGCCCCGGTGGACGTTGGTGATCCAGCCGTCGCCCTCGCGGATCATGCCGGCGATCGCCCGACCGTCGCAGACGAAGACCCGGTAGTCGCGCCAGAGCCCGTCGCGGCGCGGGACGTAGCGCTGGAGGTAATAGACCCGCGCCACCGCCTCCTCGTCGGGGAGATCCTCCGGGCGCTCGATCAGCGCGAGCCCCTCGCCCTGCGAGCCGAAGAGCGGCTTGAGCACCAGGGGCGCGCCCGGCCGCGCCTCGGCCGCTACCAGGGCCGCGGCGGCGTCGCGCTTGGAGAAGACCCAGGTCGCCGGCGTCGGCAGGCCGGCCCGGGCGATGAGCAGCGAGGTGGCCGCCTTGTCCACCGAGCGCTCGATGGCGGTGGGCGCGTTCCAGACCGTGACGCCCGCGCCGACCAGGGCGTGCAGGACCCCGAGCCGCATCGTGGTGGCCTCGAACGTGCCGCCCGCGATGGTCCGCATCAGCACGCCGTCCGGCAGCGAATCCGGGAAGCCCGGCACAAGCAGCGGCTCGCCGCCTCCGGTCACCACGGCGACGTCGGCCAGGGAGAACAGCACGGGCTCGACGCCCTGCGCCTGAAGGGCCGAGAGGAGCCGGTTCTTGTGCCAAGTGCCGTTATCGGCCGCGAGCCCGATGCGCATGGGGTTCCTGATCGTCACGGAAAGAGGTGATCCGCGGGTTTGGCGTGGGGGTGATGGTGCACCATGGGTGAGGTGATGTCAGAGCGGCTGGGCTGGTCACACTTCCAAGACGTTCGCGACGGAACGCGACCTGCCCCCTCTCCCGTGCGGGAGAGGGTTGGGGCGAGGGACAACAGGTCTCAGGATCGAGCGCGCCGTTGATGCGCCGCCAGGGCGCACCTCTTCCTGACAATCCTCATCCCTCACCCTGTCCCTCTCCCGCACGGGAGAGGGGACCCGCGCCCAGTCCGGCGGCGCGGTGTTGCCGGACCGGATGCGTGAAGTCACGCAAGCCCTCGAAGATGGACGGCGGATCGCTTGATGGCCTCAGGCGAAGGACGCATCCACCAGCGTCGGCTCCAGGCGGCCGCCGCGATAGGTGACGCCCGAGCGCACCGACGTGACGATCGCCTCGGCCGGCGAGAACAGGGCGCCGTCGATGTTGTAGAAGTCGCCGTTCACCCGCGCGAAGATCTCCGCGAAGGGGGCGCCGTGATCGCTCGACGTGGTGGACGGAAGCTGCTCGGCGAGCTGCTTGGCGTCGGCATCGTCGGCATCGACGAAGAGCTGGACCCGCCCGCCGTAGATGATCGCGTCGTTGGTCCGGCCCATAGCCTTGATGAAATCCGGATGGGGCGGCGACAGCGGCGCCGAGCCGATGCCGTCCACGATCGCGTGCAGGTCGAAGCCGACCGTGTGCGCCTTGTGCAGGGCCACCTCCAGAACGCGGGCCACCACCTGGGTCGAACCGGCGAGGCTCTGGGTCGGGGCGAAGATGAAGGTCAGGTCCTCGGGCCGCAGCCCGGACGCCTCGGCCACCTTGGCGACGACGCTGTCGGGCGGGCCGCCCGCGGCCTCGAGGACCAGCGCGGTCTTCGCGGCCGAATCGCGGTAGCCGAGTTCCTGATACAGGTCCTCGACGGCGGCCACCGCGCGGCCGGGACCCGAACCGAGGGCGAAGAAGCCGGAATCGCCGGTCTCATCCGCGAGGCTCCAGCCCGCGTACTGGCTACCCAGGCAGGCGAGAACCGGGTCGGCGGCGTGCACGGTGACCGAGTACGGCCAGGACGCGATCGGCCCCGTCGGAGCGATGGTCACGGTGCCGAGGCCGCCGAGGCAGATCTCGGCGATGCGCCGTCCGGCCTCGATCGACCCCTTGGCCTGGGCGCCGGCATCGACCATCCGGGCCCCGCCGGCCGTCTGCGACACGGCGAGCCGCAGGCTCGCGGCGTCAGCCACGAGGCGCTCGATCAGCGGCGCCGAGAGCGCGTTGACGCTGGGGTAGGACTGGCTGGCACTCATCGCAGGGCTTCCTCGGGGTGTGTTTTCTTCGCTGCGAGGACGGCCCTCAGATGCGCCGTCCGCGTCTCCAACAGATCGAGCGTCTCCGCGCGGTCGCCGCCTCCGGCCAGGACCGTGCAGAGCGGCGCGTCGCGGCGAACCACCGAGCCAGGGCGCGGGCGGTCGCGCACGTGGTCCGGCCAGTGGATGTCCGGAACGGGCGCATGCTCCCGGCTCGCGTAACAGATCTGCGCGGCCGCCGCACCCGCCGGTTGCGCGCCGAGCGACGGCCTGGCGCCCAGGCAGGCGGCGATGTGGGCGTCCAGCAGCGGCGTCGACCGTCGGTCGAGGACGTCGAGCGTCGCGCCGGGCCTGGGATTGATCTCGGTGAGCCACCACGCGGAGCCGTCGACCAGCACATCGGCGCTTCCGAGGCCCCGGAGGCCGGTCGCGGCCACGATCCGCGCGGTGCCCTCCGTGATCGCGGCGAGGGTCGCCGCATCGACCGCCGGCGTCTCGGAGGCGCCGCGGGCGAGTGCCCCGGCATAGCGGTAGGGCCGGATCGGCGTCGGGGCGCACCATTGCTCCGTGACCGCGAGCACCTCGATGCCACGGCCGTCGGCCAGGAAGTTCAGGGCATGCGGTCGCCCCGGCACGCGGGCCTGGAGATAGTGGCCGTCCGGGGCGCCCGACCGGGTCGCCGGGCGGATGTGGCTTCCGCCGCTGCCGCCCGCGCGCTTGAGAAGCCAGCCTGCGGGATCGGGCAGCGGATCCTTCGAAACCGCCGGGTGCGGCACGCCGAGCCGGGCACAGAGGGCCGCGAACGCCAAGGGCTCCTTCAGCGCCACGATCGTGTCGGCGCCGGCGCCGATCAGCCTCTGGCGTCTGGCGATACGTCCGACAAGCGCGGGCCTGTCCTCGAACCCGCTGCCGAGCACGATTCCGGCTGTGCAGCCGGCCGCCTCGGCCAGGGCGTCGATCGTGGCGAGCGTCGCCTCGGCCGCGGGCGCGGCGCCGAAGCGGCCCGGCAGCGGCCTGTAGCCTTCGGCCAGGGCCAGCGTGTCGGTGTCACCGAACAGATCGGCCACATAGGGGCGCAGGCCGGCACGACGCGCCGCCTCGGCCAGAGCGCGCCCGGCCTGCGCGGCGATCAGGATCGCCTCTCCCATCCGGGGCGGGCTCGGACCGATCTACCCGGCGATCTCGACGGCGAGGCTGTAGGCGTCGCGGAAGTCGAGGCAGAGGGGCGTATCGGAGGCCAGCATCCGGTCGAACAGGCGCCGCTGCGTCTGGTATTTGACGTTGCCGACCGCGAGGGCACCGATGCCCACGCCCTTGCCGGTCGGCAGCGCCACGTCCACCGCGTTGACGTCGATCCCCGCGATCCCGGCGGGCGGCACGGCGTTCACGTCCGACGCGACGAGGAGCTTGGGCGCCGCCGCCAGGTCGTCCGCCGAGAGGATCGGGATACCGGCCGGGCCGGCCGAGAGGATCACGTCGGCATCCCGGATGGCGGCGCGCCGATCCTCGGGCGTGGTGCCGTCGACCGAACCCACCTCGATGCCGAACCGCCACTTCATCGTGAAGGCGATCTTCGAGACCCGCTCCTCGCCGTCATGGCCCACCAGAACGGTGGTCGCGCCCTGGAGCGCACCGATGACCGCGGCCACGTAGGCGACGACGCCGGCGCCGCCGAAGATCACGATGCGCTTGCCCTGGAGGTCGGTGTTGAACTTCTGCCGCAGCGCGCGGGAGACCTGCGCCACCATGGCGGCGCCGGTGGTGAACGAGCCCGCAGGATCGGCGAAGACATGGTTCACGAACGGCGGCACGAAGGCCTTCTTGGCGCGGTCGACCATGTCGAGGGCGTCCTCGGCGTTCTTGCCGCCGATGAAGATGCCCGTCCGGGTGCCGTCGGCCGGCGCGCGCGAGAAGATCGAATCCTGCGTCAGCGACACCACGTCGGCGAGGCTGACCTCCGTATAGGTCACCACCGTCTCGAAGCCGGCATCCACGGCCATGTTCACGTCGAACGGGCTCATGTGCCGGAGCGGCGTCAGCATGTGGAGGATCGAGCGGGCCATGGCGTCCTCGTGCGGCGCGGGTCCAATGCGCCTGCCCCGTCCAAACCCGGAGCGGTGTCTCGGGTCAAGTCCGGGATGCCGGCTCAGTTCGGTCCGCTGACCGACGCGCCGGTATTCCGGCCCCGCGCGATGAGGAAGCGCAGCGGGCCGCCCCGGTCGAGGCTCCTGACGAGCGCGCGCGCCTCGCTCTCGGAGGGCATCAGCACGAAGCCGGTCGGCCCCCAGGAGGATTGACCGTAGCCCGGCACGCCTTGGGCGGCGGCGCTGCCCAGCGCCTGCGCCACCGCGGCGCTCGCGTAGCGGCCGCCCTGGTGGGGCGCGAAATGATCGCCGATCAGATCCTGGATCCGTGTGATGCCGGTCCCGAAGCCCAGCGGTTCGGCGAGGGCCACGGCGGGCAGCACCTGCATCAGCACGATGCGGCAGATCTCCGCCGCCTGCGCCTCGGGAAAGCGCGGGAGGTCGCGAAACGCCTCGACCTCCCGCGTCCCGTGCACACCGGCCATGCTTGGATCGAGGATGAGGACGACTCGCCAGGCCTCGGGATAGGGCAGCCGCGCGATGACCGGGGGCGGTCCGCCGTCCGGCCCGCGGCCGCCATCGACGATCAGCCCCCCGTCCGTGAAGGCACACAGGCCCACCCCCGACCGGTTTCCGCGGTCGAGCGTGGCGGCGAACTCGTCCGCCGCGAAGGGCACCCCGTCCAGACGCGCCATGGCGGCCGCCACCGCGAGGGCGAGCTGCGTCCCTGAGCCGAAACCGGCATGCGCCGGGATCGCGCGGTCGACGTGGATCGTCACGCCCGCGTGGCTCCCGAGATGCGCCGAGGCGGCGCGGATGTAGCCGCGCACGCGCTCGGCCTCCGGGCCGCCGACCGAGCAGTGCTCCGACCGTTGGGCGGTCAGCGCCAGGGACGGCGCGTCGATGGCGAGCCCGATGCTGCCGAACCGTCGGCCGAGCCCGCCGTGAAGATCCAGGAAGCCGAAATGCAGCCGCGCCGGCGCTTCGACCCGCACGGCGCCGCCGGTCGCCAACTCGTTCCGTTCAGGGACCTCGCCCACGCTATTCCCCTCGAATCTCGCCGGCAGGTCGCCCGATCGGTGCGCTTTTCCCACGCCGCGCGCCGCCGGGGCAACGCGATCGTGAGGTCGATCGGCCGGACCCCCTTGCCGCGGTGCGCGGATGAATGCAAACCTATGCCTCGCGACGGCGTGCCGAGTTTGCCGCCTGCCCGGACTTGCCGGGTGGACGAGCCATTCCGATTCGGTGGGGGAGTCCCTTCATGGGCGTACCCGCTTCGTCCGGTCTTACGGCCGTCGCCCGCTCCGAAGCCAAGCAAGAACGTTGCGAGAGGGAGCATGGCAGCCTGGGTGAAGGGTGGTGCGACGGACGCGGGCACCGCCATCGAGGCGGCCGCATCCCTGCTCGCCAAGGCGCGCGCGCCGGTCATCGCCGGCCTCAGCGCCGACGTGGCCGCGATCCGCGCGGCCTATGATCTCGCAGGACGGATCGGCGCCTCGATCGACACCGCCGGGGCGGCCTCGACCTATGCCGAACTCGGGGCGCTGAGCCGGATCGGCGCCATGACGACGACCCCGGCCGAGGCCGTGGGACGCGCCGACGTGGCGCTGGTCGTCGGCGCCGCCCCCTGGCAGGCGCAGCTCCTGAAGAGGCTGGCGGAATCCAAGCCGTCGCGCGGACGCGCCGCCGGTGCGGATCGTGCGATCCTGTCCATCGGCGCGAATGCCGGTGGCACCGCCGTGTCGCTGGCGTGGCCGGCCGAAGGCGGGTTGCTGGAGGGCATTGCCGAGCTGCGGGCCTACGCGCGCGGCCATCTGGCGGGCGATACACTTCCGTCCCAGGTCGCCAAGCGTCTGGCCGAGGCGCGCTACGCGGTCCTGCTCTACGACCCGGCCGAAATCGGCGAGATCGGGGTCGAAATGCTCCAGGGCCTCGCCATGGAGCTGAGCGAGACGACGCGCTGCTTCACGCTTCCGGCCGGGAAAGCCGGCCAGGACCGGGCCGTGGTGCCGGTCTCGGCCTGGTTGACAGGTCAGGCCCCGCGCAGCGGCTTCGGTCGGCAGGTGCCGGAGCATGATCCGTGGCGCTTCGACGCCGCCCGGCAGGTCGCTGCCGGTGAGGCCGATGCCGTCCTGTGGCTCGCCTCCGTGCCGGTGGAGCGTCCGGACTGGCTCGCCTCCGTGCCGTCCGTGAGCCTCGTTGCGGAAGGCGAGGCCGGTACGGCCGACGTGGTGATCGCAGTCGGTCAGCCCGGCCGCGATCATGGCGGCGTCCTGTGGAACGAGCAGCGCGCTGCGCTGACCTATTGGCCGGCTTCGGCGCCGTCGGATCGGCCATCGGCCGCCGCGGTGCTGGGCGCCCTCAAGGAGCGCCTGATCGCGGGCCAGGCCGTGTCGAGGAGTGAGCCCGCATGCTGAGCGTGATCCGGGGCGGGCGCGTCGTCGATCCGACCGCGTCCCGCGATGCCGTCGGGGACGTCTGGATCGAGGACGGCCGCGTGATCGATCCGCCGGGCCGTGAGCCCGACCGCGTGATCGACGCGGCGGGCTGCGTGGTGATGGCGGGCGGCGTCGAGGTGCATTCGCATATCGCCGGCGGCAACGTCATCACCTCGCGCCTGCTCCTGCCCGACCTCTACGTCAGCGAGACCGCGCCCGAGGGGCATCCCTTCGCGCATGCGGGGGGCGCGGCGGCCTGGATCGGGTCGACCTATGCGCGGATGGGCTACACCACCGCGGTCGAGCCCGCGATGCCGCCGACTCACGCGCTCGGGACGCAGCTCGAACTCGCCGACATCCCGCTGCTGGACCGCGGCGCGCTGACCGTGATGGGCAACGACGACCAGTTGCTCCAGATGCTGCGCGACCGCGAGGGCGGGAACGCGGTGCGCGACCTCGTCGCGCTCTCGCTCGCCGAGTCGCGCGGGCTCGGCGTGAAGTGCATCAACGCAGGCGGCGCCTCGGCCTTCAAGGATGGGTTCCTGCGTCTGTCGATCGACGAGGAGATCCCCTGCTACGGGCTCACCACGCGGCAGATCATGGGCTCGCTCCTCGACGCGGTCGAGGAAATCGGTGTGCCGCACCCGCTGCATGTCCACTGCAACAATCTGGGTCTGCCCGGCGCGGACGACAGCTTCATGGCGACGCTGGACGCGGCCGAGGGCCGGCGCATCCACTTCGCCCACGCGCAGTTCTACGCCTACGGCGCCGTCGACCCGGCCAATCCCGGCACCGGCGGCTTCCGCTCGGCCGCCGAGCGGATCGCCCAGGCGATCACCGACAACCCGAACGCCACCCTCGATATCGGGCAGGTGGTCTTCGGTCAGACCGTGACGGTGTCCCTCGACATTCTCCGCCAGTTCGCCGGCCGCAAGGGCGCGAAGCCCAAGAAGTGGGTGTTGAACGCGGGCGATGCCGAGGGCGGCGGCGTGGTGCCGTTCCTGTACCGGCCCCGCGGCCCGACCAGCTCGCTGCAATGGGCGATCGGCCTGGAGATCATGCTGCTCTCCACCGATCCGGAGCGGACGATCCTGACCACGGACCATCCGAACGGCGGCCCGTTCACCCAGTATCCCCGCATCATCCACTGGCTGATGGACAAGGCCGAGCGCGACCGGGAGATCGCGACCCTGCCCAAGATCGTGGGCGAGCGCTCCAGCCTGCCGAGTCTGGAGCGCGAGTACACGCTCTCCGAGATCGCCCAGATGACCCGGTCGGGGCCGGCCAAGCTCCTGGGGCTCACCGATCGCGGGCACCTGCGGCCCGGCGCCCGCGCCGACGTCGCCGTCTATCGCGACGACACGGACCGGACCGCGATGTTCACCGCCGCCAAGCTGGTCCTCAAGGACGGCGTGCCGATCGTCGAGGACGGCGAGGTCGTGGAGTGGCGCTCCGGGCGCACGCTCGCGCTCTCGGTCGACTCCGATCGGGGCATGGCCAAGCGCGCCGATGCCTACCTCACCGAACGGTTCGGCGAAGGCCTCGGAAGCTTCGCCGTGCCGGACGCGGCCTTCGGCGAAGGCGCGGAGATCTTCGAGGACGTCGCATGCCGGGCGTGATCAGCGGGGCGAGTCGCGGAAAATACGATGTCTGACCTCTCCCTCAACGGCATCCGGGTCATCGACACCTTCGCGGAGGCGTTCGACGTGGCCGGCACCGCCATCGTCGTGACCAACGACACCGCCAAATGGGCGATGATCGCCGCGACCACGATGACCGGCTTCGCCACGTCGGTCATCGGCTGCGGTGCCGAGGCCGGCATCGACACCGAATTGTCGCCCGAGGAGACGCCCGACGGGCGCCCGGGCGTGCGCATCCTGCTGTTCGGTTTCGAGCCGAACGGCCTCAAGGACCAGCTGATCAAGCGGGTCGGCCAGTGCATCCTCACCTGCCCGGGGACCGCCTGCTACGCGGGCGTGGACGGGCCGACCAAGATCAAGCTCGGCGGCGCCATCCGCTATTTCGGCGACGGGTTCGCGGTGGCCAAGCGCCTGCCCGACGCGACCGGCAAGGCCCGGCGCTACTGGCGCATTCCGGTGATGGACGGCGAGTTCCTCTGCGAGGACTCGGTCCGGGCCGTCGACGGCGCGGTCGGCGGCGGCAACCTGCTGTTCCTCGGCCGCACCCATGCGGAGACGCTGAAGGTCACCGAGATCGCCGTGGAGGCCGCGAAGGCGGTCCCCGGCGCGATCCTGCCCTTCCCCGGCGGGATCGTGCGCTCCGGCTCCAAGGTCGGCGGCCGGACCAAGGGCATGATGGCATCCACCAATGACGCCTACTGCCCGACCCTGAAGGGGCGCGCCGGCTCGGCGCTGCCGGCGGAATGCGGTGTGGTCCTGGAGATCGTGATCGACGCCCTCACCTCGCAGGCCGTGTCCGACTCGATGCGGGCCGGCCTCCACGCGGCCACCGAGGTCGGCGGCAAGCACGGGCTGATCGCCGTCACGGCGGGCAATTACGGCGGCAATCTCGGCCGCCACCACTACCACCTGCGCGACCTGATCGCGCCGAACGACTCCAAGTCGGAGGGCTGAGCGATGAGCACCCTCACCCTGCGCGCGGCGCCGCCCGAGCGCCTCGATTTCCTGACCATCAATCCCCTGGCGCTGAGCCGCCTGTCCCAGGCCGAGGCCGAGCGGCTGGAGGTTGGGACGAGCCGGACGGGCGTGCGCCTCGGCGATTGCTTCTCCGTCTCCCTCGACGGCTCGGACGCGCTGACCATCGAGGGCGGCCACGAGCGCCTCGACCGCGTCGGCGCGGCCCTGTCGGAGGGCACGATCCGGGTGACCGGCGATGTCGGCCAGCGCCTCGGCGCGGGCATGGCCGGCGGCAGCCTGACCGTCACCGGCAATGCCGGACCCTATGCGGCGGCCGGGGCTACCGGCGGCACCATCACCATCGCGGGGGATGCCGGGGATCACGCGGGCGGCGCGGTCTATGCCGCCAAGGCGGGCCTCGACGGGGCGACGCTGATCATCCGCGGGACGGCGGGCGCCTATCTCGGCGACCGGATGCGGCGCGGGACGATCGTGGCCGGGCGCGCCGGCGCTTTCGCCGGTGCGCGCATGATCGCCGGCACGCTCGCGGCGCTCGCGGTGGGCGATCATCCGGGTCTGGGCATGCGCCGCGGCACGCTCCTCGTCGGCGCGCACGGGCGGCTCGCCCCGACCTTCGTGGAGACCGGGACGCACGACCTCGTGTTCCTGCGCCTGCTGGCCAAGGCCCTGCGCGGTCTCAGCCCCGAGCACGCCGAACTCCTCGGCCGGCCGCTGCGCCGGTACTCCGGCGACCTCGCCACCATCGCCAAGGGCGAGATCTGGGTCGCGTCCTGACGCCGCCCTGGGCCGGGCCGGTGAGGCGTCATATGCTTGGGCCCAAGCCGGCCCGTTCGAGGCCGGCAACCCGGGGAGGCATCCATGCTGCTGCTGTTGTCGATCTGCCTCGTCGCTCAGCCCTCGACCTGCCGCGAGGACCGGATCGAGATGTCCTACGAGAATTCGAGTCCGTTCGTGTGCCTGCGCAATTCCCAGAGCGCGCTGGCGACCTGGCAGGCCGCGCATCCCGAATGGCACGTGGAGCGCTGGCGCTGCGCCGCCAAGGGGAGCCTGCCGAAGGATCTGTGACAGCGCCTTGGCTCCGCATCCGGGCGGTGACATGCTCGCCGCCGCGTTGAAGGCGGGACGGGAACGATGCGCTCGCTGAAGGTCCGCTTCGCGCTGCTGCTCGGCGGCACCGCCATCGTGGTGATGCTGGCGGCCGCGGCCGCGCTCACGGCGATCGGGGCGGCCGAGCGCACCGTCGACCGCACCCTGGAGGCGCAGCGTCGGCTGGAGCTGCTCGCCGAGCTGTCCGGCCGTCTCACCCAGTTCGGCCTCGCGGCCGTCGAGACGGTCGGCAATCCCGACGGTCAGCCCGAGGCCATGGCGATCGCCCGCGACAACGCCGATCGCGCCCTGAACACCGTCGACGAGGCGCTGGCGAAGAGCTTTCCGCCGAGCGAGGATCCCGCCGACCGGATGCAGTACGCGGCGCGGACGCGTCCCATGGCGCAGCTGAGAGCCGCCCGCGCCATCCTCGATCGGCAGGTGGCGCTGATCAGCCGCCAGACCGATTCCGAGAAGCGCCAGGACGCCATCAAGGGCGCGCTGAACGGGTTCGGCGCCATGACCGGCCAGCCGCTCTCGTTCCTCATCGAGGCCGAACGGCGCAGCATGGCGCTGGGGTCCGAGCAGGCCCGCGCCCTCTCGGAGCGCCTGCGGGTGGCCGCCGCCGCCGCGGTGGCCGCGGCCCTCCTCCTGCTGGCGATCCTCTATCGCGGCGTCACCCGGCCGACCCTGGCGCGGATCGAGGAGGTCCGCCGGGCGGCGAGCGCCATCGGGCATGGCGCCCTGGACACGCGCCTCTCCGTGGCGACCCGCGACGAGCTCGGCCTGCTGATGACCAACGTCAACCGCATGGCCGCCCGCCTCGCCCGGCGGGAATCCCGCGTGGCGGCGGATCGTGCGGCTCTGGAGGATACCGTGGCGGCCCGGACGGCGGATCTGCGCGCCGCCAATGCCCGCCTGGAGGCGGTCGACCAGTCCCGGCGGCGCTTCTTCGCCGATGTCAGCCACGAATTGCGGACGCCGCTCACCGTGATCCTCGGCGAGTGCGACCTTGCCCTCCGCGGCGCGTCCCGGGGCGCGGATCCGGCTCCGGTCTTCGCCACGATCAAGAAACGCGCGCAGCGGCTGAAGCTGCGTGTCGAGGACCTCCTGCGTGTCGCCCGCTCGGAAACGGGCGAGATCGAATTCGACAAGCGGCCGCTCGGGCTCGCCCTGGTCCTGTCGGAGGCGGTCGACAACATGGCCTCGGAGGCCGCGCGCCGCCGGGTCGCCCTGACCCTCGATCCTGGAACCCGGGACGTCGAGTGCCTCGCCGACCGCGAATGGATCCGGCAGACCGTCGAGAGCCTCGTGGACAACGCCCTGCGCCACGCCACCGGATTGACCCGCGTCGAGGTCGCGCTGTCGGCCGGTCCGGGGCCGGTCGGGCGGATCACCGTGACCGATGACGGGCCGGGCTTCGCGGCGTCCGAGACCGAACTCTTCGAGCGATTCCGTCGCGGACAGGGCGCCGGGCCGGATGAGACCGGGTTCGGGATCGGCCTCGCCCTGGCGCGCTGGATCGTCGAGCAGCACGGGGGCACGATCCGGCTCGGTCCGGGCCCGGACGGCCACGGTGCCCGGGTCAGCCTGGACATCCCAGCGCTCGATCCGGCATGGGACGGCGACACGGCCGGAGACACGGCCGGCGACGCGCAGGTGAGGGAGTCGGCCGCATGACGCGGATCCTGATCGTCGAGGACGATGTCGACATCCGGGGCCTGCTGGCCCGGGGCCTGGAGGCCGAGGGGTTCGAGGTCGGCACGGCGGCCTGCGTGGTCGAGGCGCTCCAGGCGGCGCACGATCCGGCCCCCGGCGCCGTGCTCCTCGACATCAACCTGCCCGACGGGTCCGGCCACGACGTCTGCCGGTCGTTGCGCGAGGGCGGATTTCCCGGTCCGATCCTGTTCCTCTCCGCCCGGGACGAGATCCGCGACCGCGCCGAAGGACTGGCCCTGGGCGCCGACGATTACATCGTCAAACCCTTCGAGTTCGACGAACTGGTGGCGCGGCTGCGCACGCATCTGATGCGGCGCGAGCAGGCGGAGGCGCCGCGCTCGCGCATCACCGTCGGCAAGCTGATTCTCGACCTCGACACCCGGCAGGCCAGCTGCGGCGAGGCCAGCGCCCGGCTCACGCCGCGGGAGGCGGATCTTCTCGCCATGCTGATGGAAAGCATCGGCAAACCGGTCTCCCGCTCGGAGATCTTCGACCGGCTCTGGGCCAGCCAGGGCGGCCTGTCGCTCAACGTGGTCGACGTCTACATCGGCTATCTGCGTTCAAAGATGGCCGATTTCGTCCGCTACGGGGGGCCTGGACTGGTCACCGTGCGCGGAAAGGGGTTCATGCTCGAGCTTCGCGGTCCTGACTTTCGCCAGTGACAAACTATACTTAAGTCGAAGCAAAGGCGTTTCTCGATGGTTTCTGGGCGTTTAGGCAGTGTCTCACAAAAAATTTGGGAGGATCCGGCAACTTAGTGCTTGAAGCGCGCAGCTGAATCGTCGATACCGGTTCCGCGCCGGAAATGAGAGCGCCATCAGTGTCTTAGGGTCTTCTTAGGAACCTCGCGACACTCGGTGAGGATACCGCCAAGGAGAAACACCATGAAGTGGGCTGCCCCCGTCGTGTCCGAGATCTGCGTCGGCATGGAAGTGACGAGCTACGAGTCGGCCGAGATCGACACCTTCAACTGAGTTTCCGAGGGCCGGGGATCGCGGGAGCCGCACCATGCGCATCGTGATCCTCGGTTCCGCGGCTGGCGGCGGCCTTCCACAGTGGAATTGCCGCTGCCCCAATTGCACGCTGGCGCGGTCCGAGCCGGACCGGGTGCGGCCCCGGACCCAGTCGAGCATCGCGGTTTCCGCGGACGGGTCGGATTGGCTGCTGATCAACGCCTCGCCGGATATCCGGCAGCAGCTCTTCGACAATCCGCAGATGCATCCCCGCGAAGGCCTGCGCCATTCGCCGATCCGGGCCGTGCTCCTGACCAACGGCGATGTCGATCACGTCGCGGGCCTGCTGACCCTGCGCGAAGGCCAACCCTACACGCTCTACGCGACCCGCGGCATCCTCGAGTCGGTGAACGCGAACCGCGTCTTCGACGTGCTGGCCGAGGGCGTCGTCGACCGCCGGCCGATCGGCATGGACGAGCGTTTCGAGCCCTTGCCCGGACTGTCGGTCACCCTCTTCCCGGTCCCCGGCAAGGTGCCGCTCTGGCTCGAGGACGAGACCATGGAGATCGGAGCCGAGACCGAGACCACGGTCGGCGCGCTGATCGAGGCCGGCGGGCGCCGCCTCGCCTACATCCCCGGCTGTGCCCGGGTCACGGACGGTCTGCGGGAACGCATCGCCGGTGTGGACGCGCTGCTGTTCGACGGCACCGTCCTGCATGACGACGACATGATCCGCGCCGGCGTCGGCACGAAGACCGGCTGGCGCATGGGGCACGTCCCGATGCGCGGCGAGAACGGCTCGATCGACGCTCTGGCCGGCGTGGCCATCGGACACCGCATCTTCGTGCACATCAACAACACCAATCCGGTGCTGGTGGAGGGCTCGCCCGAGCGGGCCGACGTCGAGGCGGCCGGCTGGACGGTGGCTCACGATGGACTGAGCCTGTCGCTCTAGAACGCTTTTGCCGCAGGGCCCCCGGGCGCGGGAACCCGCCCACGGCCCCTCGGCGCCGGGCCCGGCGGTTGGGGGCCGCGCCGGTCGGCCCTATATCGTCCCTGAACCCGACAGTCGCCCCGAAGACGAGGGTGGGATCAGGATCCAGGAAGCGCGCCCCGAGAACGGATGCCGGAAACGCCATGAACGCAGTCTTCCCGACCCCCGACACCGCCGACAGTCAGCGTCTCCTGAGCCCGGATGAGCTGGAAGCGGCGCTGCGCGACATCGGCGCGCGCCGGTACCACAATCTGCACCCGTTCCATCGGCTGCTGCACGACGGCAAGTTGTCGAAGGATCAGGTCCGGGCCTGGGCGCTGAACCGCTACTATTATCAGGCGATGATCCCCGTGAAGGACGCCGCGGTGCTCGCGCGGATGACCGACGCGTCCCTGCGGCGGATCTGGCGCCAGCGCATCGTCGATCACGACGGCGATCACGAGGGGGACGGCGGGATCGAGCGCTGGCTGAAGCTCGCCGAGGGCGTCGGGTTCGACCGCGACTACGTACTGTCGACCCGCGGCATTCTCTCGGCCACCAAGTTCTCCGTGGAGGCCTACGTCCATTTCGTCGCGGAGAAGAGTCTCCTCGAGGCCATCGCCTCGTCGCTCACCGAGATGTTCTCGCCGACGATCATCTCCGAGCGCGTCGCCGGGATGCTGAAGAACTACGACTTCATCACCAAGGAGACGCTGGCCTACTTCGACAAGCGCCTCACGCAGGCGCCCCGCGATGCCGATTTCGCCCTCGACTACGTGAAGCAGCACGCGACCACGCCCGAGCTGCAGCGCCAGGCGATGGCGGCCCTCACCTTCAAGTGCAACGTCCTCTGGACGCAGCTCGACGCCCTGTACTTCGCCTACGTCGCCCCCGGACTGGTCCCACCGGACGCCTGGACGCCGGGTGAGGGCCTCGTCTCCGAGACACAGGCGGCCCGGACGGGCGCGGTCGGCGGCAGGATGACGCCCGGCGATCGCCCGCGCCTCCCCCGCGGGGTGCGGCTGCGCAACGACGAGACCCGCGGGAAATACGTCCTGCTCGCCCCCGAGCGGACCTTCGACCTCGACGACAACGCCGTCGCGGTGCTGAAGCTCGTGGACGGCAATCGCAGTGTCGCGGCGATCGCCGACGAGCTGGGCAAGACCTACGCGGCCGACCCGCGTGCCATTGAGGCCGACATCCTGACGATGCTCGACGGCCTCGCCGAGAAACGAGTCTTGGAGCGATGAACGCGCTGACACCGAACCGGCCCGAGGCGCCGGCACCGGTGGGTCTGCTCGCCGAGCTGACCCACCGGTGCCCGCTGCGCTGCCCCTATTGCTCCAACCCGCTGGAGCTCGACCGGCGCTCGGGCGAGCTCGATACGGCGACGTGGCAGCGTGTGCTCAAGGAGGCCGCCGGCCTCGGTGTCCTCCACGTGCACCTGTCCGGCGGCGAGCCGACGGCGCGCAACGACATCGTCGAGATCACCAAGACCTGCGCGGATCTCGGTCTGTATTCCAACCTGATCACATCCGGGGTCGGCGGGGCGCTCGCGAAGCTGCAGGCGCTCTACGATGTCGGCCTGGACCACGTTCAGCTCTCGGTGCAGGCCGTCGACGCGCAGAATGCCGAGAAGATCGGCGGTCTGAAGAATGCGCAGCCGCAGAAGTTCGAGTTCGCCGCCAAAGTGGTGGAACTCGGACTGCCACTGACGCTGAATTCTGTCATCCACCGGGGCAATATCCATGAAGTCCCGGGCTTCATCGATCTCGCGGTGAAGATGGGTGCCAAGCGGCTCGAAGTGGCGCACACGCAGTATTACGGCTGGGCTTACGTCAATCGCGCCGCGCTGATGCCCAACAAGGCGCAGGTCGACGAGTCGATCCGCATCGTCGAGGCAGCCCGGGAGCGTCTCAAGGGCCAGCTCGTCATCGATCTCGTGGTGCCGGATTACTACGCCAAGTACCCGAAGGCCTGCGCGGGCGGCTGGGGCCGCAAGTTGATGAACGTGACGCCCCAGGGCAAGGTGCTGCCGTGCCACGCCGCCGAGACGATCCCGGGGCTGGAATTCTGGAACGTCAACGATCGTGCACTGGGCGAGATCTGGCGCGACTCGCCGGCCTTCACGGCCTATCGCGGCACCGACTGGATGAAGGAGCCGTGCCGCTCCTGCGATCGGCGGGAGAAGGATTGGGGCGGCTGCCGATGCCAGGCTCTGGCGCTCGCGGGCGATGCCGCGGCCACCGATCCGGCCTGCTCGCTCTCGCCGCTTCACGCCAAGGTGCGGGCACTCGCCGTCGAGGAGGCGTCCGAGAACCCGCCCGACTACGTCTATCGGACGATCGGCAGCAACGTCCGGTCGCCGCTCAAGGAGGAAGTTCACTCGTGAGAGTTGTTGCTACGACCGCCTTCGCGCTGGTGTTGGCCGCGTTGCCGGCCCATGCCGAGGACGCGCCGAAACCCGCGACCGTCACCCAGGCCAACGTGGCCGCCGCGCCGACGGCCGCCGACCTGCTGTTCGATCAGCCCCACATGAAGAACACGACGCCGGGCTCGACGATCACGTACGATTACCTGCGCCGCTCGGGAATCTCGAAGGGACCTTTCGGGGCACCGCTCGACGATACGGTGACGCTCAAGGTCGAGCCCGGCAAAAGCCCCGACGCGCGCGATATCAACGTCACGATGTTCTCCGGGCTGAACCGCGTCCCCGCCGGTCCGTTCGAGGACATGTCGGGCAACCCGGTGGTCTCGCTGTTTCTGGAAAACCATCTCCGCGCCTTGTCCAAGGTGCTGGAGGCGAATCCACGCTATCTGAAGCTCGCGATCCGGCGGGGCCTGCGCGAGCGCGCCACCGTGACGCCCATGAAGGTGAGCTTCGGCGGCCGGGAGGTGGATGGCTGGCGCGTGGTCACCAAGCCGTTCGAGGGCGATCCGATGGCGCAGCGTATGCGCGGCTTGGAAGACATGACCTACATCTTCGTCACCTCCCCGGCGGTGCCGGGGGAGATCGTCTCGATGGAGGCGTCGTCGAAGAGCCAGGACGGCGGCGAGCTGCTTGAGGAGAAGCTGAACTATGATCAGAAGGCTGGCTGAACGCGGCGCGCTGGCCGTCCTCGCCCTGACCCTGTCGGGGATGGCCGGCTGGGCCGCCGAAGAGAACGACTATCCCACCGACGCGCGGGTCGACTACGTGTTCGGCTGCATGGCGGCCAACGGCCAGACCCGCGAGAGCCTGCAGAAATGCTCCTGCTCGCTCGACCAACTCGCCGCGATCCTGCCCTACGACAAATACGTGCAGGCGAGCACGATCCTGTCGATGCGGCAGGGCATCGGCACCCGGGCGAACGAGTTCAAATCGACCAAGGTCTTCGACGACAAGGTCGCGGAACTTCGGCGCGCCCAGGCCGAGGCGGAGATCCGCTGCTACCACGGCTGAGACGCACCCGAGGCCGGCTGCCGTTGCGCCGGCTTCGGGTTTCGCGCACACCGGGTCCCCGACCGCGCTGGCGAATGAGACCCGATCCGTGCCCCCCTCCCCTGGCCTGTCCGACCTGCTGCCCGACCTCGGAGGGCGCACGCTGGTCATGGGCATCCTCAACGTCACGCCCGATTCTTTCTCCGACGGCGGCCTGTTCGCCGGCGAGGCCGCGGCCGTAGCGCAGGCCGAACGGCTTGCCGCGGAGGGCGCCGCGATCCTCGATGTCGGCGGCGAATCCACGCGGCCGGGGCACGTCCCGGTCCCGGCCGAGGAGGAGCAGGCGCGCGTTCTGCCGGTGATCCGGGCGGTCGCTCCCCGCCTGTCGATTCCGATCTCCATCGACACCTACAAGGCGTCCACGGCCCGGGTCGCCCTGGAGGCCGGCGCCAGGATCGTCAACGACGTCTGGGGCCTTCAGCGCGAGCCCGAGATCGCCTCGGTCGCGGCCGCGCACGGCGCGCCCGTCGTGATCATGCACAACCGAGCGACGATCGACCCGGACCTCGACATCGTCGCCGACATGCTCGCCTTCTTCGAACGGTCGCTCGCCATCGCCCATCGCGCCGGGATCAAGGACGCCGATATCGTGCTCGATCCCGGCGTCGGCTTCGGCAAGAGCTGGGCGCAGCACCTGGAGGCCCTCCGCCGGTTGCCGGAGATCCGTGCCCTCGGTTTTCCGGTCTTGGTGGGCGTCTCCCGCAAGTCGCTCCTCGGGCGGCTGCACGACCGAGACACCCGGCCGGCGGATCGGCTCTACGGTTCCCTCGCCGCGCATGCGCTGGCGGCGACGCTCGGCGCCGATATCGTGCGCGTTCACGATGTGGCGGCCCATATCGATGCCGTGCGGGTCGTCGATGCCGTGATGCGGCCGGAGGGGCGGTAGCATGGCCGGGGATCTGGTCCGCGTCACACGGATCGCCGTGTTCGGGCGGCACGGCCTGCTGCCCGAGGAGGCCGTGCTCGGCCAGCGATTCTACATCTCCCTGGAAGCCCAGTTGGATCTAAGCCGAGCGGGACGCACGGACGACGTCGCCGGTACCGTAAGCTACGCCGACCTCACGCAGATCGCCTGCGCGATCGCCACGGAGCGACGGTTCAACCTGATCGAGGCCCTGGCCGAGGCGATCGCGGCCGAGATCCTCGAACGGTTCGCGCCGGTGGAGGCGATCACGGTGCGTGTCGATAAGCCGAGCGCGCCGGTTCCGGCCGTTCTGGAAGGCGTCAGCGTCGAGATCACCCGGCGCCGCGGAGACCGGGCATGAGGGCCTATCTCGGCATCGGCAGCAATATCGGCGACATGGCGGCGATGCTCGACCGGGCCGTGGCAGGGCTCGCCGCGACGCCCGGCATCACCGTGGTGGCGCGCTCCGCCGATTACCGCACGCCGCCCTGGGGGAAGACCGATCAGCCCTGGTTCCTCAACGGCGCCGTCGCGGTCGACACAGCGCTCGATCCCCACGCGCTCCTCGATGCGTGCCTCGCGGTGGAGCACGATCTCGGCCGCGTCCGCGAGGAGCGCTGGGGGCCACGCGTGATCGATATCGATGTCCTGTCCTACGAGGGCGCCGCCGTCGACGACGCGCGCCTCGTGCTGCCGCACCGCTTCGTACGCGAGCGCGCCTTCGTGCTGGTCCCCCTGGCGGAGATCGCGCCGGACCTCATCATCGGCGGCGAGCGCGTGGCGGATGCCTTGGCGAAGCTCGATCGCACCGGCATCGAGCGGGCGTGAGCCCGCTCAGCGCTCGCCGGGCTGGGCCAGCTTGTTCTCTTCCTCGTCGAGGAGCGGCACGTTGTACTCGCGCAGGACCTTGTCGATATCGGCCTTGCGCTTGCGCAGAACGCCGTTGAGCGTCCGCTTCCAGTCGTTCTCGCCGATCCGAACCCCCATGGCGATCCGGTAGGCCATGGGCGGCCGCTCCGGCTCCTTGAGCAGCGGCATGACGGTCATGGGCGTGCCGGATCGCTGGGCCAGCCAACCGGCTGCCGGCCCCCAGAGCACGGCGGCGTCGATCTCCTTGGCCGCCAGAGCCGCGATGATCTCCGCGGCCACCGTCTGGTACTTGCGCGCCGGGTCGAGCTGATAGGGCGCGTAGGCCTTCATCGTCGAGACGAGGCCGAGATCGCCCATCCGGTTCACCGGCGGGGTGCCGGCGATCACGCCGATGCTCTTGCCCTTCAGGCGCGGATCGTCGAGGGCCGTCACGCCGTCGAAGTCACCCGCGCGGGTGACCAGCGTGTAGGCGGAGCGGTAATAGGGATTGGTGGTCTGAACGAGGTCGCTGCCGAAGGCCTGACCCATGATCAGGTCACATAATCCGGTGCCGAGCGTGTTCCGCACGAAACCGGGACCTTGGGTCAGCCAGTAATAGCGGACCTTGACCTTCAACTCGTCGGCGACGATGCCGGCGATCTTGTTCTCGAAGCCGTCCTCCTTGCGCTCGGAGAACGGCATGTTGCCCGGGTCGCCGCAGACGCGCAGCACGTCCGTGGTGACCGTATCCGGCAGATGCTGGGCGAGGGCCCCCTGCGCCCCCGTCAGAGACAGGACGCAGAGGACGGCGATCCGGGCAAAAGACGACATCAGCCGCCCATGCATTCCTTCTCCGCCTTCTTGGCGGCTTCTGGCTTGTCCTCGTGCTCGGAGGGACGGATACGCCCGATCGCCCCGGCGGCGCGCGCCTTGAGGTAGACGTACAGGTCGTCCGAGTAGCACATGACGTTCTTGTTGTCGCCGAAGGCCGGCATGACCTTCTGCTCGGCGGCGTTCACGTCCTGCTTGCCGCCGACGAGGATGCCGATGAACTCCTCGTAGGAGAGGTGCTTCAGCGAATCCTTGAGCGCCGGCGCGTAGGTCGAGCCCATGCCGTCCGGACCGTGGCAGACGTGGCACTCGGCGTGATAGCGGCGGTAGCCCGAGTAGGTGTACCAGTCGAGCTTCTTGCCGTCCTGGGTGACGTGGAACGTCGGGTGCCCGTCGGCATCCGTGTACTTGCCGTCATCGACCTTCACGGCGGCATCCTGCTTCAGCAGCTTGGGGTCCTGCTCGGCAGTCTTGTCGTTCGCGTTGAGCGAGTTGGCGAGGGCGGGATCGGCGGGCTTGGCATCCTCAGCATGTACGGCAACCGCGGAGACGGTCGCTAGGGCGAGGGCGGCGATAACCGGCCGCGTTACGATCTTGCTGAGGTTGAGCAACGCATGTGTCTCCCTGGATCGAGGCTCTCCGGCTCCCTCCGAGCCGCAGCCCCTTGCGCCAAAGTCTAATCACAAGGATGCCGGCGCGGGAACCCGCGCCGGCACCGATTTTACCGTCCGGCCCTGCGGCCGATTAGTTCGGCAGAGCGAAGACCGTCAGCTGGCCGCCGAGGTTGGTGTACTGCGACAGAGCCGCGTAGCCACCCACCGCGCCGAGGCCGGCGTTCGGGTCGGTCAGGCCGGCCGCGAGGCCGATACCCGCCCAGCCGCCGACGCCCGAGAGGACGCCCACGTACTGCTTGCCCTTGTGCTGGTAGGTCATCACGTTGCCGATGATGCCCGACGGGGTCTTGAACTTCCAGAGCTCCTTGCCGGTCTTGTCGTCGACCGCCTTCAGGTAGCCCTCAAGCGTTCCGTAGAACACCACGTCGCCGGCGGTGGCCAGAGCACCCGACCACACGGAGAACTGCTCCGGATCCGACCACTTGATCTTCCCGTTGACGCCGTCCCAGGCGATGAAGTTGCCCATGCCGCCATGGCTGTTCGGCGCGGGGTACATCGACAGGGTCGCACCGACGTAGGGCTGGCCCGGGGTGTAGGTCACCCGGAACGGCTCGTAGTCCATGCAGACGTGGTTGGTGGGCACGTAGAACAGGTTGGTCTTCGGCGAGAAGGCCGCAGGCTGCTGATCCTTCGACCCGAGGGCCGCCGGGCAGATGCCCTTGGAGTTGGTGTCCTCACCGTTCTGCTCGGTCGAGTACTTCGACACGACCAGCGGACGGCCGTAGTTCTTCGAGCCCTTGTCCATATCGACCTTGGACGCCCAGTTGACGGCCGGGTCGTACTTCTCGGCGACCAGGAGGGCGCCGGTCTCGCGGTTCAGCGTGTAGCCGAAGCCGTTACGGTCGAAGTGGGTCAGGAGCGGCTGCTCCTTGCCGTCGATCTTCTGATCCGTGAGGATCATCTCGTTGATGCCGTCATAGTCCCACTCGTCGTGGGGGGTCATCTGGTAGACCCACTTGGCCATGCCGGTATCCGGGTTACGCGCCCAGATCGTCATGGACCACTTGTTGTCGCCCGGACGCTGCTTCGGGTTCCAGGTCGAGGGGTTGCCCGAGCCGTAGTACATCAGGTCGAGCTTGGGATCGTAGGAGTACCAACCCCAGGTGCAACCGCCGCCGGTCTTCCACTGATCGCCTTCCCAGGTCTTCAGCGAGGAGTCCTTGCCGATCGGCTTGCCGAGCGAGGTCGTCTTCTCCGGGTCGACGATCATCTGATCGTCCGGGCCCTCGGAGTAGGCGCGCCACACCTTCTTGCCGGTCTTCAGGTCGTAGGCGGTGACGTGGCACTGCACGCCGAACTCGCCGCCCGAGATGCCGACGATGACCTTGTCCTTGACCGGCAGAACCGTCGCGGTGTTGGTCTCGCCCTTCTTCGGATCGCCGTTCACGACCGACCAGTTGACCTTGCCGGTCTTGGCGTCGAGCGACACGAGCGTGGTGTCGGCCTGATGCAGGAGGATGGCGCCGTCGGCATAGGCCAGACCACGGTTGACCGTGTCACAGCACATGACCGGGATCACGGACGGGTCCTGCTTCGGCTCGTACTTCCACAGGATCTTGGCGTCGTGGTCGAGGTCGAGGGCGTACACGATGTTCGGGAACGGCGTGTGCACGTACATGACGTTGCCGACGACGAGCGGCGAGCCCTCGTGGCCACGCAGAACGCCGGTCGAGAAGGTCCAGGCCACCTGGAGGTTCTTCACGTTCGACGCGTTGATCTGGTCGAGCTTCGAATACCGAGTATTCGCGTAATCAACCGTCTGAAGCACTTGCTCCGCCGGGTTGGCGATGCCCTTCATCACGCTTTCATTGGCCAGCGCTGGCGCGGCGATGGCCGCGACACCCGCGCCGAGCGCAAGGAGATGTACCGCTCTCATGGGTTCCTCCAACAAGTCTTTGAGAGACCTGACGACGCACGTGGATACGGACGTCGCTCGGACTCCGACCTGACTGTTTGCGACAGGGATGGACGCCTCGGTAGCGGGCATTGCGGACTCGTGGAGATCAACTGATCCCGAAGCCAGGAGCCACCATCCCTGAGGCGGCCCCCTCGAAACCGAGGCTTGAACGGACCTTAAGAGATTTTTGAGCGCCGTCAACTCGCTGTTCCACGCCCGTTGGCGCACGGTGAAAGCTTCTTTTCGCCTGACAGAAGCTCGATGGATGTCATCGTACTGCGAAAGAAAATGCTGCGATGCACAAAGGGCTAAGCGTTCCTTATCCGGCTGCTCGCCGCGACGTGAGCCCATCCTATGCAGATCTTGCAGCCCGAGAGGCTTTGCTGCGATTGCCCATGCACTTCCCGCTTGGTTGCGAGGCGTGGGGCGGTCAGGCCGGCGCCGCAAAAGGCGGCATTCTGACCGCACTGCGATAGCGAGGTCGGTGGGCGACTCGCCGTGAACAGTGCCGGTTGACGCTGTGCGCCCAGTCGCCGCACATGGTTTTCCACGGGATCCAGGAGCGCTCCGATCGGTTTACGCGCGACAAATTGCCGAATCATCCCGCGCCGTTGGGCGGCGCCCGGTCCCGTTTGGCCGTGCCGCTCGACCGTACGGCGATTGCGATCAGAGAGCGCCGACCGGCCCCGTGCTCTCGAACTCCGCGATATCGCCGACGAGATCCGTCACAGAGATGTTAAGACGCCGCCCGTTCGCGAGACGGAGCTGGGCGTCCGGTTCGAGCCAGATCGGCCGGAGGCTGGACGAGCTTCCGTACAGATGGCCGTGAGCGATCGTGTCGCCGCCGCGTCGTTCCACCACCACGCGATACCGGACGCGTACGGAGCCGCATCCCTCTGCCGATACGAAGCCGCGACCGGTCAGCGTCTTCAGGATCTCGTTCGGCTCGAACATGCGCGGCGCAGGGACCGGGACTAAACGGTAATCCTATTGCCGTTTAGTCCCGGTCCCTGCGCAAGTCACGCGCGTGCCGGCCGCTCGTCACGTCGCCGGGGACGCTCTGTCATCCGGCGATTTCCTGGCCTGGACCGGATGGAGGCGCTTCGAGGGCGCGGACCACGATCCGGCCGGCTTCGACGGAGAGCGCCAGTCGGCCCTGCTTCAACGACAGTGCCTTCTCGCCGAACAGGGTCCGGCGCCAACCCTGGAGAGCCGGCACCTCGGCGGCGTCGTCATCGGCGATCGCCTCCAAGTCGTCGACGGTGGCGATGATCTTGGGCGCCACGCCCTCGGCCTCGCAGACCGCCTTCAGCAACACCTTCAGGAGTTCGACGATCGCGCCGTTGCCGCCGCTCCGGCGGATGCGCTCGGGCATGCGGATGTCACCGGTGTCGCGCGACAGGCCGCGTTCGACGGCCGCGAGGATGTCGGCGCCCGTGCGCGAGCGCTCGAAACCCGCCGGGATCGTCCGCAGACGCCCCAGGGCTTCGGCGCTCCGCGGCGCGGCCGAGGCCACGTCAATCACCGCTTCGTCCTTCAGGACCCGCCCGCGCGGGACGTTGCGCGCCTGCGCCTCGCTCTCGCGCCAGGCGGCCACCTCAATCAGCACGGCGATCTCGCGGGGCTTGCGCATCCGGCCGGAGAGGCGCCGCCACGCCTGCGCGGGGTCGGCCCGGTAGGTCTCCGGCGAGGTGAGAACCGCCATCTCCTCGTCGAGCCAGGCGCCCCGATCGGTGCGCAGCAATTCGGCCACGAGCACCTCGTAGATCTTCACCAAATGGGTGACGTCCGACAGGGCGTAGGTCAGCTGGGCTTCCGAGAGCGGCCGTCGCGACCAGTCCGTGAAGCGGGAGGACTTGTCGATCTTGGCCTTGGCCACGTCGTTGACGAGCTGCTCGTACGACACGGAATCGCCGTAGCCGCACACCATCGCGGCGACCTGCGTGTCGAAGAACGGGTGCGGCAGGATCCCGCCGATCAACCAGATGATCTCGAGATCCTGGCGGGCGGAGTGGAACACCTTCACGGTGCGCTCGTCCGCCATCAGGTCGATGAACGGCTGGAGGTCGATGCCCGGCGCCAACGGATCGATCAGCACGGCGGTGCCGTCCGACGCCGCCATCTGTATCAGGCAGAGCTTCGGGTAGTATGTCGTCTCGCGCATGAACTCCGTGTCGACGGTCACGAAGGGCTGCTCGGCGAGACGCGTGCAGATGTCGCGCAGCGTGTCGGTGGTGGTGATCAGATCCATAGGCCGGCTATACGCAACCGCCGCGACCATGGGGAGGGATCTGCGCAAAGGTCCCCACCTTTCCCGCGTCGACTGTCATGAAACCGCTCATGCCGGCCCGGCGAGGACTGCTCGACGGCGCGCGCGAGAAGCCGATCGAGGATGCCGGTCTCGATACGCTCGCCGGTCGCCCCGTCGGTCAGGCGGCGGATCCGGTCGACGCGGAAGCCGCGATAGCCGCCGCGCCGGGCGTCGATCCCGCCGAGGAGGGTCCGTCCGGGCCCGAGCTTCAACTCGCGCGCCTCGAGGCTGCGGTTGCTCCAGGCGCCGGTCGCATCCTCGTAGACGAGGTCGAAATGACCGTCGAGCGGCAGCGTCCGCCACGCGCCGGGCGCCGTCTCCAGCGGAGCTTGCAGCCGGTCTCCCGAGAAGGAAAAAGCGTTGTGGTTCATGGAGATCATATGGGGATGCGCGGTTCTTTCCGGTAGGCCGGCCGGACACGACGCCGCCGGTTTCGCGGCTGACGCGTCTGAACCGCGCTTGACTTGGGGGGCCTCGCGTGAATGGTGCCGGCCTTCCCACAGAAGAAGCCCGTCATGCACCGTTACCGTTCCCACACCTGCGGGGCGCTCCGCCCGTCCGACGTCGGGCAGTCCGTCCGCCTCTCAGGCTGGTGCCACCGCATCCGCGACCACGGCGGCGTGCTCTTCATCGATCTGCGCGACCATTACGGCCTCACGCAGTGCGTGGTGGATTCCGACTCGCCGGCCTTCAAGGCCGCCGAGAGCGTCCGCTCGGAATGGGTCGTGCGCATCGACGGCCGCGTGCGCACCCGGCCCGCAGGCACCGAGAATGCCGAACTGCCCACCGGCGCGGTCGAGGTCTATATCGACGAACTCGAGGTGCTGGGTCCGGCGGGCGAGCTGCCGCTGCCGGTCTTCGGCGACCTCGAATATCCGGAGGAGACGCGGCTGCGGTACCGCTTCCTCGATCTGCGCCGGGAGAAGCTGCACGCCAACATCATGAAGCGCGGCGCGATCATCGACTCGCTCCGCCGCCGGATGCGCGAGGGCGGGTTCTTCGAGTTCCAGACCCCGATCCTGACGGCCTCGTCTCCCGAGGGCGCCCGCGACTACCTCGTGCCGTCCCGGGTTCATCCGGGCAAGTTCTACGCGCTCCCGCAGGCGCCGCAGCAGTTCAAGCAGCTGACGATGATCGCGGGCTTCGACCGCTACTTTCAGATCGCGCCGTGCTTCCGCGACGAGGATGCCCGGGCCGATCGCTCGCCGGGCGAGTTCTACCAGCTCGACATCGAGATGAGCTTCGTCACCCAGGAGGACGTGTTCCAGGCGGTGGAGCCGGTCCTGCGCGGCGTGTTCGAGGAGTTCGCCGAGGGCAAGCGCGTCACCAAGCAGTTCCCGCGGATCACCTTCGCGGACTCGATGCTGAAATACGGCGTCGACAAGCCGGACCTGCGCAACCCGCTGATCATCGCGGACGTCACCGATCTGTTCGCCCGCGAGGACGTGGCGTTCAAGGCGTTCAAGGGCGTGATCGCCGGCGGCGGTGTGGTCCGGGCGGTCCCGGCGACCGGCGCCGCGGGGCAGCCGCGCTCGTTCTTCGACAAGCTCAACGACTGGGCCCGCTCCGAGGGCGCGCCGGGCCTCGGCTACGTCGTGTTCGAGGAGGAGAACGGCCAGCTCTCCGGCAAGGGGCCGATCGCCAAGTTCATCCCGGCCGAGGTCCAGGCGCTGATCGCCGAGCGGGCCGGCGCCAAGGCCGGCGACGCGGTGTTCTTCTCGGCCGGCCCCGAGGCCAAGGCGGCCGGGCTCGCCGGCAAGGCCCGCATCCGCATCGGCGACGAGCTGGGCCTCTGCGACAAGGACCAGTACGCCTTCTGCTGGATCACCGACTTTCCGATGTACGAGTGGAGCGAGGAGGAGAAGCGGATCGACTTCTCGCACAACCCGTTCTCGATGCCCAACATCGACCGCGAAGAGTTTCTGGCCCTCGATCTCGATGCCCTGGCTTCCGAGGACGAGAACGGCCCGAACACCAAGCGGATCCTCGGCATCAAGGCGTTCCAGTACGACATCGTCTGCAACGGCGTGGAACTGTCCTCCGGGGCGATCCGGAACCATCGTCCGGACGTGATGGAGAAGGCCTTCGCTATCGCGGGCTACGGCCATGAGGTGCTGGAGCAGAAGTTCGGCGGCATGCTGAACGCCCTGCGCATGGGCGCCCCGCCGCACGGCGGCATCGCGCCGGGGGTGGACCGCATCGTCATGCTCCTGTGCAACGAGCCGAACATCCGCGAGGTGGTGCTGTTCCCGATGAACCAGCGCGCCGAGGACCTGATGATGGGCGCGCCCTCCGAGGCGACACCCAAGCAGCTGCGCGAGCTGCACATCCGGCTCAACCTGCCCGAGAAGAAGGCCTGAGATAGACCTGCCGCGCGGTGGCGAGCCTCGTCGCGATCGTCGTCGCGCATGACAGCGCCGACATGCTGCCGGCCTGCCTCGCGGCGCTCGCCGGCCAGCACGTGCCGGCGATCGTCGTGGACAATGCCAGCCGGGACGCCTCCGCTTCGGTGGCGGAGGCGGCCGGCGCCCAGGTGATCCGCAACGCCCGCAACGAGGGCTACGGGCGCGCCAACAACCGCGGCGTCCGGGCGGCAGAGACGGCGGAGCACGTCCTCGTCGTCAACCCGGACGTGGTCCTGCGTCCGGGCGCCGTGGACGCTCTGCTGGACGCGGCCCGGGCCTGGCCGGATGCGGGTCTCCTGGCGCCGCGCCTCGTCGAACCCGACGGCCGCTTCTTCTATCAGGCGCGCTCGCTGCTCGCGCCCTATCTCACCAATCCCGGTGGCCGCCGCGCGCTGCCGCAGGGCGATGCCTGCGCACCGTTCCTCTCCGGGGCCTGCCTGATGATGCCGCGCGCGCTGTTCCTGGACCTCGGCGGCTTCGACGAGAACATCTTCCTGTTCTACGAGGACGACGACCTGTGCCGGCGCGTCGCCGATACCGGTCGCGCCCTCATCCATGTCCACGCTGCCGAGGCGCTGCACGGCCGCGGCCGCTCGTCGGCGCCGCAGCCGGGACGGGTATTCCGGTCGCGCTGGCACCAGGCGTGGTCGCGGGCCTATGTCAGCCGGAAGTACGGGCTGCCCGACCCGAGCCTTGCCGGGCTGATGACGAACCTGCCGAAGGCGCTACTCTCGGCCCTGGCCCTGCGCCGGGCCGGCCTGGAGCGCTACGGCGGCTCGGCGGCCGGCGCCCTCGCCTTCCTGCGCGGCCAGGATGCCCTGACGCGCGAGGGTCTGCGCTGATGGCCGCGCCCACGATCGCGGCCGCGCTCGAGCGCCGGCCCAACGGCTTCACCGGACTGCGCCTGGCGCTGGCCCTGGCCGTGGTAGTCTCGCATGCCTTCAGCGTCGCGACCGGCGCGGCGGGCGACGAGCCGCTGGCCCGGCTCACCGGCTACACCCTCGGCGAGCACGCGGTGAACGGCTTCTTCGCCGTATCGGGCTTCCTCGTCACCATGAGTTGCGACCGGCGGGGGATCCGCGACTACGCCGTCGCCCGCACCCTGCGGATCCTGCCGGGACTCGTGGCCGCGACGCTCGTCGTCGCGCTGGGGCTGGGCGCAGCGCTGACCCGCCTGCCCGTCTCCGACTATCTGCGCGATCCCGGCCTCTGGTCGTTCATCCGCGGGACGCTGACGACCTTCAAGAGCAACGCCGCCCTCCCCGGTGTCTTCGCGGCCAATCCCTACCGGGCGCCCCTCGGCACGGTCTGGACGCTGAAATACGAGGTGCTGTGCTACGTCGGAATCCTCGCCGCCGCCCTGTGCGGGCTGCTCCGGCGGCGCTGGTCGGCCCTGGTGATCGTCACGGGGCTGGCGCTTGCCCTGTCGGCCGCGACCGGGTTCCGGGGATCCGAGCTGCCCAAGGGCACCGAGACCGCCCTGCGCCTGCCCCTGATCTTCGCGGCCGGCGCGTGCCTCTATCTCTGGCGCGAGCACCTGCGGATCTCGGGGGCTGCCCTCGCCTGCCTCACCTTCGGGGCCTTCGTCCTCGCGCGGACGCCGGCCTATCCGGTCCTCGTGTTCCTGGCGGAGGCCTATGGCGTGGTCTGGCTCGCGCTGGGTCCCCTCGCGCGCGGGTTGTTCGATCCACCGGCGGACCTGTCCTACGGGATCTATCTCTATGGCTGGCCGATCCAGCAGACCCTGCACGCCCTCTGGCCCGAACTGTCCGGTCCCGCGCTGCTGGCACCGGCGCTTGCCGTGACGCTGCCGGTCGCCGCGCTGTCCTGGTATGGGGTCGAGCGGCCAGCCCTGGCGCTGAAGGCGCGGGCATTGAGGCGCCGACGTCTCGGCACGATCGAGCCGGCGGGACCGTGATGAATCCTGACGGGCTGCTCCCGCCGATCGCAGCCTTGGCGCTGGCGGCGAGGCTTCTCGAAGCGCACGGCTTTACAATCGTCGCGCGGAATGAGCGCGGTGACAGCCTGTACCTCGCGCGTCCGGGCCAGGACGCGACCCTTCGCCTCTCAAATCATACGCGCCGGCCGCGGCAGCGGCGGAACCATCCGGAGGTCGTGACGAGCCTCGTGGTGGCAACGCCGAAACGGCCGGGCCAAGTCGCGGCGATGGTCGCAGATGCGCTGCGGGATTTTGCGGCTCGTACATCCAGAGCTGCGGTCCAGGCGCTGCCACCCCAAGAATAGGAAAATATTGACAATTTGCGCCGCCAAGGATAGGTTTTTTGTCCAGGCGGAGGTAGGGCCGATGTCACGGCTAACCAACCATCGTCACGCTCAGGAGGTCGCTGCCCTCCGCGCGGAGCTCGCTGGCCTCGCCGTCGGCGTCAAGCTGATCCGGCTGGAGCGCGTTTTGAGCCTTAAATACCGACCTGATCAGCCGCGCGCGCCAGCTGGGCAGTCCGATGGCGGCCGCTGGGTTTCGGAGGGCACCGGTGGCGCTGCCGAGGGTCAGTCGCAAACGGAAGACGCTGTCCTCGAAGATGGATCGCGGGTTCTCTCGATCCGGATTCGGGCCAAACCGCATACGGACTGGGACGAGCAGCACACGGTCATCGGACCGGATGGGACACGAACGGTCTTCGAGACCTCAGGTCTCACGCAGACGATCCGTGATGGTGACAGCGACGAGATCCTCGCCCGGAGCATCCTCACTCCGGATGGAGCCGAGCCGCAAGCGTTCGTCCAGCTGGCTCGGGGCCGGCCGCGCCCGTCAGACGAATTGGCACAACGTTTCGCGAGAACGTTGGAGGCAGCGGGCTCGCTCTTCTCGGTTCTGTCTGAGAGGAAGACCAGAGATGGTAAAGCTATATTTGCTGCGCCCGCGAGCGAGTATAAGCTAGGTGATGCATATGACTCTCAAAGTATGAGGGTCGGCGCAGTTGGACAAACGGAATTGGATCAAGTTTGCCCGCGAAATCGCGAGGTTCAATCTATTGCCGACTCGGTTGCTGCCGATGTGAGAGCGTCTGGTAACTACTTAGATGAGCAGGATTTTGGAAACAAAGTTCACGCAAGAGTTGCTAAAATTATAAATTCTATGAATGATCCAGATCTTAAGGCGGAAATATCATTCGATCCAATTACTGGACAAGAGGTTTTGTATGCAACAAAAGGTTCATTGCGACTCGATACACTGGAACATTCTAGGCTAGCCACTGTATGTGTCTATGATCATAAAACAGGACGGGCGTTCCTCCGCGCCCGACGCGCTGCTGATTTCGCGGATGTTGTTCAAAAACGGTATCGCGGCGTGCAAAGAATTATCGTTATCCAGATTCTGGCCGGGCAATGACGAATCAACGTCAAGTTAGTTCTATATATAGTGCCGTGGCTGCGCGTGATCCGCTATTCAAGCCGTTGCGTTTCCGATATCTGTTGAAGACCCCGGTGCATCATATAGCATGTGGTATATTCATTGAGAGATCTTCAGACCGAGACTTCTTTCGGCCAAGGCTTGTTGCTTGCTCATTATTCTACGCGGCATTTCTTCCTGATATTCGCATAGGAACATTTTATGAGCCATTGTCAAAACCGGCTACGTCGGCAAGTGCTGCATGGCTGTGGTCAGAACCGGAAGCATTGACCAATGCAATTAAGGTTATTAATCAGGATGCTATCCCAAAATTAAAATTACTCAGCGAAATTCAGGGTTACTCAACACTCTTATCGGGCGGCAATCGTTGGTATAGAGAAGACATTGAAGACAGAATGATCGTCCACATCGCGGCCGGCGACCTCGAAGCCGCGCGAGCGATCTGGCACGAACGACAGCTGTGGCACGCCGGCAAGTCATTCCCGCCAGGGACGCGCGCGGATCGCTGGCGCCTGCAGCTCGCCGCCGTGGCCGAGCCGCTCATGGCTGGCGATCGGCCGGCGCTGGCAAAGATCCTGCACGATTGGGAGGCGGCCAACGTCCGCGGGACGGAGCTGGAGCCCTACTGGGAACCCACCCCGTTCCCGCTGGAGCGATGAGCTCGGCAAAATCTCATTCCGCGTCCGCCGCGTCGCGCAGATAGGGCTCCACCGGGCCCTTCAGCTTCACCGTCATCGGGTTTCCGGCACGGTCGAGGGTCTTGCCGGCGGAGAGGCGCACCCAGCCCTCGCTGACGCAATACTCCTCGACGTTGGTCTTCTCGACACCTTTGAACCGGATGCCGACGCCGCGCTCCAGGAGGGCCGCGTCATAGTAGGGGCTGTCCGGGTTGACCGAGAGGCGGTCGGGCAGCGCGGGGTCGGACATGGTCGGGCTCCGGGTTCGGCGTGAGCGGCGAAGATGGGCAGCGGATTACGCAATCCCCCGCTCGCCCGCAACGCTGCCCGCGGCCGCGATCAGCGCCGCCACGTCGCCCCCTTGCAGCAGCGGCACGAGCCGCGTCACGTCCGCGTGCGGCAGGTCCCACCACGCCGCCGCCAGCAGGGCCTCCACGGTCGCCGCGTCGAACCGATGCCGCACCACCCGGGCCGGATTGCCGGCCACCACCGCGTAAGGGGGTACGTCGCGGGTCACCACGGCGCGGGCCGCCACCACGGCCCCGTGGCCGATCGTGACGCCCGAGAGGATCATGCAGCCCGATCCCAGCCAGACATCGTGCCCGATCGCCACATCGCCCCGGGACGCGTGAAAATCCTCCGGCGCCCGGGCATCCGGGAACAGGCCGCGCATCGCCGCGAACGGGTAGGTGGACGCCCAGTCGAGCCGGTGATCGCCCCCGAGAAGGATCTCGACCTTGTCGGCGATGGAACAATAGCGGCCGATCGTCAGCCGCCGCCCGCTCTCCGGGAAACGGACTTTTGGACGCCCGTACGAATAAGCGCCTATGGAGAAGCCGTAGGTCCTCGCCAGCTTGGCGAGGTGGATCCGTGTCTCATTGTGCGGGTTGCGCCCCCTGCGCAGCCGGTGCAACAGACCGGTCATGACGCGAGCCCGCGCGAGGCGCGATCGCGTCGTCCTCGGTGAAGAAGGTGAGCGGGAGCGTGGGCGATGGCCGATAACATGTCCGAGGACCTCAAGGCCGGGGCGCTCGTCTACCACCGCCTGCCCAAGCCCGGGAAGCTGGAGATCCAGGCGACCAAGCCGCTGGGCAACCAGCGCGACCTCGCGCTGGCCTATTCCCCCGGCGTGGCGGCGGCCTGCATGGCGATCCACGACGATCCCCAGGAGGCCGCGACTCTCACGGTCCGGCAGAACCTCGTGGCGGTTCTCTCCAACGGCACGGCCGTGCTGGGCCTGGGCGATATCGGCCCGCTCGCCTCCAAGCCCGTGATGGAGGGCAAGGCGGTCCTGTTCAAGAAATTCGCCGGCATCGACGTCTTCGACATCGAGGTCGACCAGAAGGACGTCTCGAAGCTCGTCGACGTGGTCTGCGCCCTGGAGCCGACTTTCGGCGGCATCAACCTCGAGGACATCAAGGCGCCCGAGTGCTTCGAGATCGAGGAGCAGTGCCGGGCCCGGATGAACATCCCGGTCTTCCACGACGACCAGCACGGGACCGCGATCATCGTGGCGGCGGCGGTCCTCAACGGCCTGGAACTCGCCGGCAAGGATCTCGCCGACGTCCGGATCGTCACCTCCGGGGCGGGCGCGGCGGCGCTGGCCTGCCTGAATCTCCTCGTGTCGCTCGGCGCCACCCGCGAGAACATCACGGTCACCGACATCAAGGGCGTGGTCTACAAGGGCCGCCCGGAGCTGATGGACCGCTGGAAGGACGTCTACGCTCAGGAGACCGACAAGCGGACGCTCGCCGAGGTGATCCCGGGGGCCGACGTGTTCATCGGCCTCTCGGCCGGGGGCGTCCTCAAGCCCGAATACCTCAAGGAGATGGCCGAGAAGCCGCTGATCATGGCGCTGGCCAACCCCTATCCGGAGATCATGCCGGATCTCGCCGAGCAGGAGCGTCCCGACGCGATGATCTGCACCGGCCGGTCGGATTTCCCGAACCAGGTCAACAACGTCCTGTGCTTCCCCTACATCTTCCGCGGCGCGCTGGATGTCGGCGCCCACAAGATCAACGAGGAGATGAAGAAGGCCGCCGTGAAGGCGATCGCGGGCCTCGCCCACGAGACCACCTCGGACGTGGTCGCCCGGGCCTATGGCGGCGAGGCCCGGCCGTTCGGGCCGAAATCCCTGATCCCGAGCCCGTTCGATCCGCGCCTGATCCTGCGCATCGCCCCGGCCGTGGCGAAAGCCGCGATGGATTCGGGCGTCGCCGGCCGGCCGCTCGCCGATCTCGACGCCTATGTGGAGAGCCTCGACCGGTTCGTGCACCGGTCCGGCCTGATCATGAAGCCGCTCTTCTCCAAGGCGAAGGAGGCGCCCAAGCGGGTGATCTACGCCGAGGGTGAGGACGAGCGCGTGCTGCGCGCCGTTCAGGCGATCGTCGAGGACAAGGTCGCCTTCCCGATCCTCGTCGGCCGGCCGCGCGTTGTCGAGACGCGCCTCAAGCGCTTCGGCCTGTCCATCGAGCATGGCCGCGATTTCGAGCTGATCGATCCCGAGGACGATCCCCGCTACCGCGCGTACGTGCAGACCTACCTTGAGGTTGCCGGACGGCGCGGCATCACGCCGGACGCGGCGCGCACGCTGGTCCGCACCAACAACACGGTGATCGGCGCCATCGCGGTCCGCCGCGGCGAGGCCGACGCCCTGATCTGCGGCCTCGAGGGCCGGTTCGAGACGCGTCTGCGCATCATCCGCGACGTGATCGGGCTCGCGCCCGGAATCGACCAGTGCGCCGCGATGAGCTTGGTGGTGACCCACGAGGGCGCCTATTTCCTGGCCGACACCCATGTCCGCCAGAACCCGAGTGCCGAGGAAATCGCCGACGTCGCCCAGGCCTGCGCCAGCCATGTCAGCCGATTCGGCCTGACGCCGAAGATCGCGCTCCTGAGCCACTCGGATTTCGGCCAGTCGGATTCGCCCTCCGCGATGAAGATGCGCGACGCCCTCGCGCTGCTGCAGAAGCGCGATCCGGATCTGATGGTCGACGGCGAGATGCAGGCCGACTCGGCCCTCAACGAGATGGTCCGCGACCGTGTGCTGCCGGGCTCGCGCCTGAAGGGGGCGGCCAACGTCCTGATCTTCCCGAACCTCGATGCGGCCAACATCGCCTTCCAGTTCGCCAAGGTCCTGGCGGATGCGCTGCCGGTCGGCCCCCTGCTGATCGGGCCGGCCAAGCCGGCCCACATCCTGACGCCCTCGGTGACCGCCCGCGGCATCGTGAACGTCACGGCCGCCGCGGTGGTCGAGGCCCAGGCGGAAGAGGGTGTGTCGACCCGGGCCGGCGAGGCGGGGGCCGGGATGATCTCGGAGTGAGATCCTGCGTCGACGGCCGCGAGCGTGGCCGTCGATTTGCTTCCCTGCTTCCGGGGAAACGAGACCACGGGAAGCGGACACCATGTGCCTGGGCGACGACCCGAACTGTCATGCCTTCGAGGCGCATCGCCGCCGGTTCCGGCGGGATCTGGAACCGGAGCGGTGCGCCTTCCTGAAGAGCAGCTTCGCGGCCACCGGCGCGGCGGCGGCGGCCTTCGCGGCCGCCGGACCCTCGCTGGTGAGCCCGGCCCTGGCGCAGGCGACCGGCGCCAAGATCGCCGCGACCGCGCATTACCACCTGCCGGCCAATGCCGAGACGGTCCACTGGGGCTTCTTCAGCCGCAGCCTCAAGCCGCGCGTCGAGATCGGCTCGGGGGATTTCGTCACGATCGAGACGCTGACCCATCAGGCCAGCGACGATGCCGAGCGGATGATCACGGGCGATCCCGGCGCCGAGAGCGTCTATCTCTGGACCAAGGACAGGATGGGCGTCTCGCCCCGCGGGGCCGGCGCGATGGACGCGAAGATCGGCCCGGGCGGCGGCCTCGGGGTGCATATCTGCACCGGCCCGGTGGCGATCCGCGGCGCGGAGCCCGGCGACGTGCTGGAAGTCCGCATCCTCGACGTCGCGCCGCGCCCCTGCGCGAACCCGAAATACAAGGGCCTCGCCTTCGGCAGCAACGCGGCGGCGTGGTGGGGCTACCACTACAACGACCTGATCACCGGCGATAAGCCCCGGGAGGTGGTGACCATCTACGAGGTCGACGCCACCGGCGAGCGCGACTGGGCGCGCGCGGTCTACAGCTTCCGCTGGCCTGGGGTCACCGATCCGTTCGGCGTCTCGCACCCGACCATCGACTATCCCGGCCTGCCGGTGGACCATTCCAAGACGCAGAAGACCTTCGAGGTTCTCAAGGGCATCCGCGTGCCGATCCGCCCGCATTTCGGCACGATGGGCGTGGCGCCCGCCGAGGCCGACCGGGTCAACACGATCCCGCCGAGCTATACCGGCGGCAACATCGACAATTGGCGCATCGGCAAGGGCGCGACGCTCTACTATCCGGTCGCGGTGCCGGGTGCCCTGTTCTCCGTCGGCGACCCGCATGCCAGCCAGGGCGATTCCGAACTCTGCGGGACGGCGATCGAGTGCTCGCTCACCGGGACCTTCCAGTTCACCCTGCACAAGAAGGCTGACCTGCCGGGGACGCCGCTCGAGGCCCTCGACTTCCCGATGATCGAGACCCGCGACGACTGGGTCCTGTCCGGCTTCAGCTACCCGAACTACCTGCGCGACCTCGGCCCGGAGGCCCAGAGCGCGATCTTCCAGAAATCCTCCATCGACCTCGCCATGCGCGACGCCTTCCGCAAGATGCGCCAGTTCCTGATGCACGCGAAGGGACTGACCGAGGACGAGGCTATCTCGCTCATGTCGGTTGCGGTGGATTTCGGGATCACCCAGGTCGTCGACGGCAATTGGGGGGTTCACGCCGTGGTCAAGAAGGCGATCTTCTCGGATCGGGTGGCCTGAGCACGGCCGCGGCTTGACCGCACGCGGCGCCCTCAGCACGAAGGCCCTTCAGGGCTGTCGAGGGTGGGCGTGCGCGTATGTGTTTCTCGCCGGAGGTCGATTTCATCGCGAGCGGCGTGATCGGGCTCGTCGGCGTCGCTACCCTCTCGCACGTCCAACAGCCCCGCGCCGTTCTGTTCGCGGCGACGCCGATCTTCTTCGCCCTGCACCAGTTCACCGAAGGCTTCGTCTGGCTCGGGCTGGAAGGGAAGATCCGGCCGGAGGCACAGGGGCACCTCGTGTTCCTGTACATGCTCTACGCCCAAGGCATCCTGCCGCTGCTCATGCCGCTGGCGGTGCTGCTGATGGAGCCGCCCGGCTGGCGCCGACGGCTGATCGCCGTCCTGACCGGGGTCGGCGCCGGCCTCGCCGCCTTCGTGTTCCGCGGCTTGATCGCCTATCCGAGCACCGCCTGCGTCGAGCAGCACGCGATCCATTACGCGAATCCCGGTACGGCGTTCACGGCCGTCGCGGTGATCTACGTGGTGGCGACATGCGGCGCGCTGGTCATGTCGAGCCACCGCGTGGTCAGCTGGTTCGGCTGGCTCAATCTCGTCGGCGTCGTCGCCACGCTGATCGTGAAGGGCTACGCCTTCACGTCGGTCTGGTGCCTCTACGCCGCCGTCGTGAGCGTCATCCTGTACCGGCAGTTCCGTCGCGGCCGGATCGACATCGCCCGACCCAACCACCCGATCCAGACGCCCAGTCGGGCGTGAGGGCGGCCGCCGATCTGGGCAGCGCGGGTCGCGGGCCCGATCGACAGCCGGATCGGCCCAGCCGGTCCCGTGTCGGGTGACCTGGTGGCGAGCGGGCTCGGTGGCTCGGTCATGCGGCCTCGGCGAACGCCGCTCGCATGAGGCCGGCCAGGACCCCGTAGGTCTCGGTCCAGGCCCGCCGAACCTCCGGTGTGAAATCCGGCCCCAGGCCCCGCTCCAGCGTCCAGAGCAGAGCGGCTCCGACCGCCTCGAAATGGGCCTCCTGCGTGCCGTAGGCCAAGTGTCGCCGGCCGAGGTCGCGGACCGTGGAGGCCAGAGCCTCGGGCTGGTCCAGATTGGCGACCGCCAGCGCCAGCATGGCGATCAGCTTGCGCTTCTGCTCGGCCATGTCGGGCGGGAAAAGCGTTCGGACCTGCGGCGCGAGTTCGAACAGCCGCTCGTAGAACAGATCCGCCGCGGTCTCGGCCATCGGCTGCACCTTCGCGAAACTCTCGCGCACCAGCTGCACCTGCGCGGAGGCGATGGCGTAGGTGGCGCGGACATTCGCCAGGAAGCTGCCGACCTCTCCCGCGAGATGATGGGATTGGCGCGACAGTTCGGAGGCGGCTCCGAGCACTTGGCCTGCCACCTGTCCGGTCTTCTCAGCCACCTCCGCGACGCCGGCGATGTTGCTCGTCACGGTGCCGGTGCCCTGCGCCGCCTGGGCCACGTTGCGCACGATCTCCTGGGTGGCCGCGGCCTGCTGCTCCACCGCCGCGGCGATCGAAGCCGCCACCCCGTTGATCTCCCGGATCCGCGCGGTGATCGCCCCGATCGCGCTCACCGCCTGGCCGGTGACGCCCTGGACCCGCCCGATCTGGGCGGCGATCTCGTCGGTGGCCTTGGCGGTCT
>CAXDNE010000027.1:0-40684 GCA_963990595.1 uncultured Methylobacterium sp. | reverse complement strand
CGGCGACCGCCCCCTGCGCCAGCTTGGCCGAACCGTCCGCCTGCCGGCCGATCTCTTGGACCGACGCGCCTAGCTGCTCGGCGGCCGAGGCCACCGTGTTGACGTTGGACGCGGCCTCGTCCGCGGCCTCGGCGACGGCGCCCGACTGGGTGGAGGTCTGGCCCGCCATGGTCGACATGGAGCCGGCCGCGGTTTGGAGTTCGGTCGCGGCGGCCGAGACCTGGCCGATGATGCCGCCCACCGCGGCCTCGAAACCGTCCGCCATCTGCCACATGGCGCGTCGACGCTGGTCGTCGGCCTCGAGTCGGGTCTGTGCGGCATCGGCTTCGAGCCGGCGGGTGCGGATCAGGTTCTCCTTGAAGACCTGGACGGCTCGCACGATCGGGCTGAACTCATTCCTGTAGGCGCGCACCGGAACCTCGACGGTGGCGTCACCCTCCGCCAGTACCCGCATGGTGGTGGCGATCGTTCGAATCGGCCGCAGCACGCCGCCGAACAGGGCGAGCAATCCCGTCGCCACCAGCAGGATCGCGACGAACACCGCCGCGATGTTGTGGAGGAGAGTCTCGCGTGCCCCTGCCGCGAGGATCTCGGCGCGCGCGACCATCGCGTCCAGGGCTGCGGAGGCGAGATCGACGATCGACATCTGGTCGACGGTGTTCCTCCGCTGCAGATCCTGGAAGGCGTAGGGCGAGGGTTTGTTCTGGCTCAGCGCGTCGAACACCGCTTGCGCCAGGGTCGTGGCCTCGCCTTCGAAATTGCTGGTCTTGGCCTTCTGGTATGCGGCCCTGACCGCCTCCGACACGTCGGACGCGGCTTCGGTCGTGGCCATCCAGGCGGTCTGGACCCGCGCACGCTCCTCTGCGGCCGCGACGATCTCGGCCAGGGTCCAAGCCGTTCCGGTCGCCAGGGACCGCTGCAGGCGCACGGCTGAGTTCCCGATGGCGACGCGGGTCGTCCAGGCCGACCGCTTGAGGACGAGGTAGCGCTGCAGGATCGCGTCCGGTCGGGGGATCGCGGCATCGACCGCGTCGGTGGTCGCGGTCAGCGCGTCGAGCAGATCCTGGGCAGCCTTCAGGGCGGCCGGCAGCAGCGTCGCGTCCCGCGCCGCCTTCGGGACCCGCAGGGCGGCGTCTAACCGGGGACGAAGGGCGTTCATGACGTCCTGCGCTGCCTTCAGCCGGTCCAGTGTCGCCGATACGGCCGGCAGGTCCTGCTCACGCAAGAGCGCCTGCACGGTCCGGAGGCCCGTGACTGCAACGTCCCGATTCCGCGTGACCGCCGCGAGGGTCTCCGCATCGGCGGGCTCCTCGCCCCCGAGACCGAGGTATAATCCTCTCTCCAGGCGTAGAGGCAGGATGGTCTTGAGCAGATGGCTGCTCGCATGGGCCAACGTAACGGCGTCCCGGGCCTGCTTCTCTTCCACCCGTGCTTCGATCAATGCTGCTGTCGCGTAGCTCAATAGCATTGCCGCTATGGATAATATCGACAGGCACATTATCGCCCGGATTGGCAAAAGACCCAGCTTGAACATTGCGCAACACTCGCAGCGCGATCCAAAAATCGCCTATGAGGAGCGCACGGTAGCTTAAAGGCGCGCGCATTGCACGACGAAATGCTTCATTTTCAGAGAGAGTGGAGAACGTTATTCTACGTTATAGTGCGTCGGCAAAGCAAACGACCTCATGGGCTGCGTGGGTCGATATAGAAACTTCTCCTGCGGCTGGATCTGAGGGCGATCGATGTGTTGTCGATCGGCCGGCGCCTGCGGCCTGACAAACGCGTCGGATGAAGCGCATGGGGCGACCTCCGGGCGGATCATCGTCCAGGCCCGCTCCACGTTCGAACAACCGCGCGGGCGCCGCTCGCAGGTTAATCCGGACGGCCGACGATGCGTCCACGACGTGGCGCTTCCGCGGGGCTTCTCCGTGACGGATGTGGGGACCGGAGCCAGCGCCGGTCCTTCTCAGGCCTGAGAGCGGGACGTCCGTCCGAAACGCGCGCGCCGACCCGCAGAATCCGGCGGCCTCAGGCGCTGCTACCCATGATCTCGACCCGTCCGTCGAGGCCGACGACGCGACCGAGGCCGCGGACGCGGTTGAGGAGGCGATCGCTGCTCAGCGCCTCCCAATCCCGCGGCAGCCGCAGGACGACGCGACCATCCTCGACGGTGATCGGTGCCCGACCGAGCGCCCCGTCCATGCCGGCCGAGATCGGAAAGGCGACGCGCAGCAGCGCCCCGAGGAGCCGCGCCCGCTCGAACAGCCGCGGTCCAGCCAACCCGCGCAGCATCGGATTGGCTTTCTCGGGGCCGAGGCCCGTATGCCGGAGCGACACCGAGAGGGCGAGATAGGCCCGGCCCGGATGATCGACCCCGACGAACGCCGCGTTCTGGATCACCGCGATGCTCTGCTCGTCACGGTAATCGGGATGGGCCCGCCAGCCGACATCCGACAGCAGGCAGCCGGCGTGCCGCAGGCGGCGCTCGTCCGCAGTCTCGTGCCCCTCCAGCGTCGCCACGAACCGGTCGGTCCAGGCGATCAACTCCTCGCCGTGACCGGGGGCGCGGGAGCGCAGGGCGTTGAATTCCGCCGCCGAGGCCAGAAGCGGATCGATCAGCCGGGCGTCGCGGTCCAGCTGCTCGAAGAGCAGCCCCTCTCGCACACCGGAGGCGGAGATCGCCACCTCCCGCGGGCGGCCGACCCGGATGATCTCCTCCAGCACCACCGCGCCGTAGGCCAGGAGCGGGCGCCGGGCCTCCGAGATGGCGTCGACGTCCTGAAGCAGGGACACGTCGGTCTGCTCCACGACCTGAAGGAAGCTCAACTCGTCGGTGGGCTCCACGGTGTAGCCGTGCATCACGTGGACCGGGTAGCCGCGGGCGGCCTGGTGCAGCCGCGCGATGGCCCGCCACGTGCCGCCCACCGCGTAGAAGGTGCGGCCGCGCAACGTCTCGAGCTGAGGCGCCGCCTTGCGCATGTGCTCGCGCACGATCTTGGCGGCCTTCTTGAGCGATCCGCCGGAGAGGTCCTGCAGGGCGAGACCGCCGAGAGGCATGGTGACGCCCTGGCCGACCACGGTACCGCGAACATCCACGAGTTCGAGTGATCCGCCGCCGAGATCGCCGACCACGCCGTCCGGCGCATGGAATCCGGAGACGACGCCCATCGCCGAGAGCTCGGCCTCGCGCCGGCCCGACAGGAGCTGGATCTCCTGGCCGCAGGCCGCCTCCGCGGCGCGCAGGAAGTCCGGCCCGTTCGCCGCGTCCCGCGCCGCCGCCGTGGCGAGCACGAAGACCTGCCCGACGCGCATCGTGTCGCACAGAACCCGGAACCGCTCGAGGGCGGCCAGGGCCCGGGCCACCGCCTCGTCGTTCAGCCGTCCCGTCGTCAGGACATTGCGGCCCAGGCCGCAGAGCACCTTCTCGTTGTAGAGCGGCGTCGGTGCCCGGGTCAGGCCGTCATAGGCGACGAGCCGGACCGAATTGGACCCGATATCGATGATCGCCACCGGTTCGCGCAGGCGGTCGGCGAGCGGGTCCGCGGCGGGCGCGAGAGAGAGGTTGGCACGAGGGCTGCCCAAACGTCCGAGTCCTTGATGAGCCCGACGCGCTGGCGCGCGTCGCGCAGGAAGTTTAGCCCAGCGCCGTTGAGCGGCGAAGCTCAGGCGCGCTGTGCCCGGCGGCTCAGCGCGCGCGGGCTCGACTTCTTCGACGCCTTGCCGCGGCCCGAAAGACTCGGGTTCGTCATGAAGTACTTGTGGGCGTTGAACGGTTCCTCGCCCTCGGCCGGCTGGATCCGCTCGCAGCCCCCGGAGGCGAGCAGCCGCCAGCTCTGACGATTGTCGAGCAGATTGGCCAGCATGATCTGGTCGAGCACCTGTTGATGCACGGTCGGATTGGTGATCGGCAGCAGCGCCTCGACGCGTCGGTCGAGGTTGCGGCTCATCAGGTCGGCGGAGGAGATGTAGACCGTGGCCTTCGGGTGGGGCAGCCCGACGCCGTTGCCGAAGGCGTAGATGCGCCCGTGCTCCAGGAAGCGCCCGACGATCGACTTCACCCGGATCGTTTCCGAGAGGCCCGGGATGCCGGGCCGCAGGCAGCAGATGCCGCGCACCACGCAGTCGATCTGCACGCCGGCCTCCGAGGCGTCGTAGAGCGCGTCGATGATCTGCGCGTCGACCAGCGAATTGCACTTGATCCAGATCGCCGCCGGCCGGCCTGCCTTCGCGTGGACCACCTCCGCCTCGATATGCTCGAGGAGCCGGTTCTTCAGCGTCAGCGGCGAGACCGCCATCCGCTCCAGCTCGGCCGGCTCCGCGTAGCCGGTGATGAAGTTGAAGATCCGCGAGACGTCCCGGGCGATCGCCGGATCCGCCGTGAAGAAGGACAGGTCCGTGTAGATGCGCGCGGTGATCGGGTGGTAGTTGCCGGTGCCGACATGGCAGTAGGTGACGAGCTTGTCGCCCTCCCGCCGGACCACCAGCGACAGCTTGGCGTGGGTCTTCAGCTCGACGAAGCCGAACACCACCTGCGCACCCGCCTTCTCGAGGTTGCGCGCCCAGCGGATATTGGCCTCCTCGTCGAAGCGCGCCTTCAGCTCCACCAGAGCGGTCACCGACTTGCCGAGCTCGGCGGCCTCCGCGAGCGCCGCGACGATCGGCGAGTTCGAGGAGGTGCGGTAGAGCGTCTGCTTGATCGCCACCACGTTCGGGTCGCGGGCGGCCTGTGCCAGGAACTGCACCACCGAATCGAAGGACTCGTAGGGGTGGTGGACGATGAAGTCCTTCTGGCGAATCGCCGCGAACACGTCGCCGCCGCTCTCGCGGATCCGCTCCGGGAAGCGCGGATTGTAGGGCTTGAACTTCAGGTCCGGCCGGTCGATCCCGACCACCTGGGACAGCTCGTTCAGGGCGAGCATGCCCTCGACCAGGAAGATCGCGTCGGGGGAGATCTCCAATTCGTCCGCGACGAAGCTGCGCAGATCCTCGGACATCCCGGCCTCGACCTCGAGGCGGATCACGACGCCCCGGCGGCGCTGCTTCAGAGCGGTCTCGAAGTGGAGGACGAGGTCCTCCGCCTCCTCCTCGATCTCGAGATCGGAATCGCGCACCACCCGGAACGCGCCGCTGCCGCGGACGAGGTAGCCCGGGAACAGCCGCCCGGTGAACATCCCGATCACCTGCTCGATCGGGATCAGCCGCGCCGAGGTCTCGCTGTCGCTCACCGGCAGGCGCACGAACCGGTCGAGGACGCCCGGCACGCGGATCAGGGCCCGCAGCACCCGCCCGTCCCGCGGCCGCACCAGCATCAGCGCGATGGTGGTGCCGAGATTCGGGATGAACGGGAACGGGTGGGCCGGGTCGATCGCCAAGGGCGTCAGGACCGGGAAGACGTGGTTGAGGAAGTACTCCTCGAGCCAGGCCGACTGCTCCGCGGTGAGCGAGGCGGGCTCGACGATGTCGATATCGGCGGCATGCAGCTCCGCGCGCAACTCGCGCCAGCGGGCCTGCTGGTCGGCGGCCAGGCGCGAGACCTCGGCCCCGATCCGCACGAGCTGCTCGGACGGCGACAGGCCGTCCTGGGACGGAACGGTGATGCCGGCCCGGACCTGATCGATCAGGCCGGCCACACGGACCATGAAGAACTCGTCGAGATTGTTGGCCGAGATCGACAGGAAGCGCAGGCGCTCCAACAGCGGATGATTGGGGTTCGACGCCTCTTCCAGGACGCGCCGATTGAACTGCAGCCAGGACAGCTCGCGGTTCACGAAGCGGTCCGGCGAGTGACGCAGGGAGCGCCCGGCCTCCAGCACCGGCTCCCGCGCCGCACTGGCCGCAGCGCTGGACACCGCGGCCTCGGCGGGCGACGCCGCGGCCGGCCATTCGTCATTCGCATCCTGGGCCGCGTCCGAGGCCGCCGGCGCCGTCACATCGGCCGTTGGATCAGCCGGTGCGCGCCGCGTCGCGGGGGCACGCCGGGCCGCCGGATTGGCCGCCGAGCGCCGACGGGGCTCCGCGGCCTCGTCGGCGACGTCGCGTTCCATGGGCTTCTGCGTCGATTCCATCCCCGATCCCTGTTCCTGCCGGCGGCTCCTCGCGGGCGGAGCGTTTACCATCGTACACCCGCGGCCTTCACGACGGTTTCGTGACGGGCACGGTATTCCACGCTCAGCCGCTCGGATCGGCCTCGCCGTCGAGACCCATGCGCCGCAGCACCGCCAGCGCGAGGGGCCGGCTGATGCGGCGCCCGCGGCCGAGGGCGTCGCGGTCGAGTTCCGCCACCACGTCCCGAGCCCGGCCGAGTGAGCGATCGATCCGCAGCGCCAGCGAATCGATGACGCCGAGATCGACGACGAGTTGCCGGTCCACGAACAGCTTGACCAGCACGGCGCGCAGCAGCGCGTCGTCCGGCGCCTCGATGGCGATCCGCGGCGCCAGGCGCAGGCGCGATCGCAGGTCGGGCGTGGCGAGGCCGAGCGCGTCGATCCCGGTGGCGCTCGTCAGCAACACCGGGCAGGACCGCTCGCGCGCGCGGTTCAGCAGATGGAACAGGGCGGCCTCGTCGCGGCTTTCCGCGCGGTCGATATCCTCGATCACGAGGGCCCCGTTGGAGACGAGGTGCTGGACCGCGTCCGCGCCCACGTCGGCCGCCGGGATCGTCCAGGCATGGGCCCGCTCCGCCCAGATCGCCGCGAGGTGGCTCTTGCCACTCCCCGACGGACCGGTGAGCACCAGCACGCTGTCCGGCCAGTCCGGCCAAGCCTCGATCAGCGCGTAGGCGGCCTCGTTCGCCGGCCCCACGAGGAAGTCCTCGCGGCCGTAGCGGGGATCGAGGGGCAGATCGAAGGCCAGCTGCCGGGGTGGTGCATTCTCGCGCATGCGGCTTTCAGGATCATCCCGCGCCCGTGGAGGTCAAGGGCTGCGCCGCCTCCGCCCGAGGACGCGGGCACCCGACTCGCACCCGGATGCAGAGTGGGCATGCGGCCATCGCCGATCAAGGCACGACGCGGCCGACTCGCGCCGCGCGCGGTAAGTCGCTAGAGCGGAGCCAATCTTCATCGAGGTGGCGCGGGCATGACGGCCAAGGACGGCAGAGAGCCGACAAAGGGGCTGACCTACGCGGCGGCGGGTGTCGATATCGACGCCGGCAACGCCATGGTCGAAACGATCAAGCCGCTGGTGCGCTCGACGCGGCGCCCGGGTGCGGATGCCGAGATCGGCGGGTTCGGCGGCCTGTTCGATCTGAAGGCCGCGGGATTCCGCGATCCGATCCTGGTGGCGGCCAATGACGGTGTCGGGACCAAGGTCAAGATCGCCATCGAGACCGGCCGCCACGACACGATCGGCATCGACCTCGTGGCGATGTGCGTGAACGACATCATCGTCCAGGGCGCCGAGCCGCTGTTCTTCCTGGACTACTACGCCACCGGCAAGCTGGTCCCGGGCGTCGGCGCCGACATCGTGCGCGGCATCGCCGAGGGATGCCGCCAAGCCGGCTGCGCGCTGATCGGCGGCGAGACCGCCGAGATGCCCGGACTCTACGACGGGTCCGATTACGACCTCGCGGGCTTCTCCGTCGGGGCAGCCGAGCGCGGCACGCTCCTGCCGCGGCCCGGGATCCGGCCCGGCGACGCGGTGCTCGGCCTGCCCTCCTCCGGGGTCCATTCCAACGGATTCTCGCTGGTCCGGCGGATCGTCGCCAAGACCGGGCTCGGCTGGGATGCCCCGGCGCCGTTCGAGCCCGGGCGGAGCCTCGGCGAGGCCCTGCTCGAGCCGACCCGCATCTACGTGAAGCCGCTCCTGGCCGCCCTCGGTGCCACCGACGGGATCCGCGCCCTCGCGCATATCACCGGTGGCGGCTTCCCCGACAATCTGCCCCGGGTCCTGCCGGACCATCTCGGCATCGCCATCGACCTCGACGCCGTGAGCCCGCCGGCCGTGTTCGGCTGGCTCGCGCGCGAGGGCGGTGTCGCCGAGGCCGAGATGCTGCGGACCTTCAACTGCGGCATCGGCATGGTGGTGATCGCCGCCGCCGACGCGGTCGACGACGTCGACGAGGCCCTGACCCGGGCCGGCGAGACGCCGGTGCGCCTCGGGCGGATCACCGATCGGGGGTCCGAGCCCGTGACCTTCAGCGGACGCCTCGCGCTCTGATGGCGGCCGGCCGGAAGACCCGCGTCGCGATCCTGATTTCCGGGCGCGGCTCGAACATGGTGGCGCTGATCGAGGCGGCGAAGGATCCGGCCTATCCGGCCGAGATCGTGCTGGTCCTCTCGAACCGTCCGGAGGCCGCAGGCCTCGCGCGCGCCGCGGAGGCCGGAATCCCGACGGGCGCGATCGACCACAAGGCGTTTCCGGACCGCGCCGGCTTCGACGCCGCGCTCGACGCCGCGTTGCGGGCCGCGGATGTCGATCTCGTGTGCCTTGCCGGCTTCATGCGGATCCTCACGCCGGGCTTCGTGGCGCGCTGGGCCGGCCGGATGCTGAACATCCATCCGTCCCTGCTGCCCCTGTTCAAGGGCACCCACACGCACGCGCAGGCGCTCGACGCGGGCGTGCGGCTCCACGGCTGCACCGTCCATTTCGTGGTGCCGGAACTCGATGCCGGGCCGATCGTCGCGCAGGCCGCGATTCCCGTGCGGCAGACCGACGACCCGGACAGCCTCGCGGATCGCGTGATCGTCCAGGAGCGCCGCCTCTATCCTGCGGTGCTGGCACTGGTCGCGGGCGGGCGCGCCCGTCTCGAGGGGGACCGGGTGATCATCGGCGAAGAGGCGCCGGAGGGCGCACTCTTCAGCCTGTAGGGGATCCCGAAAGCCCGTAGGGGATCCCGAACCGACGGGTCCCTCCGGCCTGGTCCGGGGCGGCGCCCCGGTCTTCCCTCAGACCGGCCGCTGCAGCTTGCAGCTGTCCAGCGCCGAGAGCGCCTTGGCGCGGGCCGAGTCGTTGAAATAGCCGGTGGTGCGGTAGGCTTCGATCTCGGACGCGTCGAGGCTGCGCAGGGTCTGGCGGGCGTAGCAGCCGCAGGGCCGCTCCAGGGACGCCTCGGTGGCGCTGGTCATGCGCGCCTGGACGACCGTGCAGGCGTGGCGGACACGGCCTTCGAGGTTGGCCTTTGTGGCCGTCTTGAGCGCCGGATCGGGCTCGTATTGCTGGAACGGGGCCGAGGATCCGCCCGCGAGGGCGGCGGTCGCGCCGAGCGCGACGAGGCCGGTCGCGATCAGCAGGGGCAGGCGGCGCATCGTCATGGTCGTGGTGGTCCAGGTGCTGAGGTTGGCTAAGCTCAGCCGTTGGACGCTTCCACGCTCCGTCCCGTCAATGGCGGGCCGGACACACCCGGCGGCATTCACGCGGCCGCCGAGTGCAGTGCAGAACGATGGCGGGCCGGTGTGCCCGACCCGCCACCGCCCGTCGCCTCACGCGACGATGTCGGATTCCTGGAAGAACTGCGCGATCTCGATCTTGGCGTTCTCGGCGCTGTCCGAGCCGTGGACGGTGTTCTCGCCGACGGACTCGGCGAACTTCTTGCGGATCGTGCCGTCGGCGGCCTGGGCCGGGTTCGTGGCGCCCATCACCTCACGGTACTTGGCGACGGCGTTCTCGCCCTCGAGCACCTGAACCACCACCGGGCCGGAGGTCATGAAGGTGACGAGCTCGCCGAAGAACGGGCGCTCCTTGTGGACCTCGTAGAACTTCTCGGCCTGGGCCTTGGTCATGCGGATGCGGCGCTGGCCGACGATGCGCAGGCCCGCCTCCTCGATGACCGCGTTGACGGCGCCGGTCAGGTTCCGCCGCGTCGCGTCGGGCTTCAGGATCGAGAAGGTGCGCTCGGTGGCCATGGTGCGTCCGGTCTGTCTGTGGAAAACACGTGCGGCGCGCCGGGATCTCCGACGCGCGTCTCGGGCGAAAATTTCGCTTCGGCGCCGGGCTTATAGCGGGCGCCCCAGCCTGCCTCAAGCCGCCCGGACGGCCGGGCGAGTCAAGCGTGGCCGTGGCTCTGCCGCAACACCGCCGAAAAATCGCCGAATTGCGCCGGCTCATTCACGGACGACCGACTTCGTCCATCGCCCGGGCGCCCGAGGCGCCCCAATCCCGGAGACGAACCATGCGACTCGCTCTCAGCGCCGCCCTGCTTCTCGCCGGCCTCTCCGCCGCTGCCGCCGATACCGCCAAGGATCCGTCCGGGACCTGGCTCACCGGCGACGGCCGCGCCAAGATCCGGCTCGACCGGTGCGGGCCCGGCCAGCGGCTCGTCTGCGGCAAGGTCGTCTGGCTCAAGGTGCCGACCTTCGACAACGGCGCCCCGCGCACCGACCTCAAGAACCCCGATCCGAAGAAGCGGGCCCGCCCGGTGCTCGGGCTCCAGCTCATCGACGGCCTCAAGCCGGATGAGGAGAAGTTCACCGGCGAACTCTACAATATCGAGGAAGGCAAGATCTACACGGTCAGCCTGGAGCGGGAGAGCGAGGCCGAACTCAGCGTCTCGGGCTGCATGCTCAAGGTGCTGTGCGGCTCGCAGACCTGGACGCGGGTTCCCGACGTGAACCAGCAGGCCGCCAACAAGAACTGACCGGCGGTCAGATCGCCGCGAGGCCGCGCTGAACCGCCGGCCTCGCCAGGACCGTCTCCAGCCAGCGGGCCACGTTCGGCAGCGCGCCGATATCGACCCCCTGCTTGAAGTTGAGCTTCGCCCAGGTCACCGTCGCGATATCGGCGATGGAGTAGGTATCGGCGATGAAGTCCCGGCCTTCGAGCCGGCGGTTGAGCACGCCGTAGAGGCGATTGGCTTCGGCGGTGAACCGGTCGATCGCGTAAGGGACCTTCTCGGGCGCGTAGATCTTGAAGTGGTGGGTCTGGCCGAGCATCGGCCCGAACCCCGCCACCTGCCAGAACAGCCACTCCTCCACGACGACGCGGGCGCGCTCGTTCTGCGGGTAGAACTGTCCGGTCTTCCGTCCGAGATACTGCAGGATCGCGCCCGACTCGAAGATCGAGATCGGTTGCCCGTCCGGCCCGTCCGGATCGACGATCGCCGGGATCTTGTTGTTGGGAGAGATCGCCAGGAAGTCGGGGGCGAACTGCTCGTTCTTGGCGATGTCCACCGGCACGATCCGATAGGGGAGTCCGCACTCCTCCAGCATGATCGGGATCTTCCAGCCGTTCGGCGTGCTCCAGGTATGGACGTCGATCGGCCGCCCGGACACCGCTGCCATGCTCTGCCTGCTCCTCGACCGAACCGTCGGCGGCGCGGCGACCCTCCGCCGACTTCGGACACTGCCGCCAGTGAAGACGATTTCCCGGTTCCGCTCAAGGGCAACGCCGATGCACGGCTCACGTTTGCGAGATCCATCGCCGCGCCTGTTGGCAGCGCGCGCCACGGGCTTGCCGGCCGCGCGGCCGAGCGGCGAGACTGCGCCCCCGGCGTCGGAGCGACGCCGAAGGGGGAATTTCCGATGCTCGACCGCCTCGTGAGGATCGCGGCCCTGTCTGTGCCGCTTCTCGTCGCGCAGCCTGTTCTCGCCAAGGAGGCGCCCGCCAAGGCGCCGACGACCACCGAGGCGCCGGCCGCGGCGCCCGCCGCGAAGCAGCCGAGCGCCGGTCAGACCGCCGCTCGCGAGCGGCAGAAGAAGTGCGGGGCCGAGTGGCGCGGGCTCACCGACGCGCAGAAGACCGCCCAGGGGCCCAAATGGCCGCAGTTCTGGAGCAAGTGCAACAAGCGCCTGAAGGGCGGCGACAAGGCCTGAGGCGGTCGCGAACCGCAGAGCGTCTCGTTCGTTGCCAGCAGCCGGACAGCGGAACGTCGGGGGCGTGAGGACATGACGGATCGACAGCGACTCCGCCGGGCGATGGCCGGGCCGGGTCTCATCGGGCATGGCTGAGGCCGCCGGCGCAGCCCGGGCGTCCGGCTCGATCCTCGACCGCCTCGTGGCCGTCCTCGACGCGTGGGTGCCCGGGCCGGCGGCCTGGGCGTTCGCGCTACGAATCTGGAGCGCCATGATGCTGGCGCTCGCGGCCGCGTTCTGGCTTCAACTCGACAGCGCCGCCTCGGCCGCGACCTGCGTGGCGATTCTCGCCCAGCCCAAGCGCGGGCAGGCGATCTCCAAGGCGGTCTACCGGTTGCTGGGCACGCTGATCGGCGCCGCCGTGTCGATCCTGCTCATGGCCCTGTTCGGGCAGGACCGCGTCCTGCTCCTCGTCTCCTTCACGGTCTGGCTCGGGCTCTGCGTGTTCGTCGCGCAGTATCTGCAGGACACCCGCGCCTACGGGGCCATGCTGTCCGGCTACACGGTCGCGATCATCGCCCTCGGTCAGATCGACGCCCCTCAGGGCACCTTCGACGCGGCCGTCTCGCGCGTCGCGGTGATCGTGCTCGGGATCGTGGCGATCACCTTCATCAACGACGCCCTCGCCTCCCCGAGCACGTGGCGGGCGCTGCTGCCGCAGCTCCGGGAGGCCTGGGACAGGACCCTGTCCTATGCCCGGGACACGCTGGCGAAGGGCGATCTCGGCGCCTCCCGGACCGCCGCCCTGATCCGCACCATCGCGCCGATGCGGGCCGATGCGAGCGCCATCGCCGGGGAACTGGACGATGGCCGCTTCCGCGCCGCCGGCGCGCGCAGCTGCATCGCCGCGCTCTACGTGATGGCGGCCGCGATCCGCGCGGTGGCGGCTGCCGCCGCCTGCCTGCGCGCTCCGAGCCCGGCCGTCACCGAGGCCCTGGCGATCTGCCGGCGGGTGGCCGATGCGCCCGATGCCGAAGCGCTCGACCGGGATGACGAGCGCCTGCGCGGTCTCGTCGACGCCGCGATCCGCGACGGCGACCGCCCCCTCGACGAGGTCGTGGTGCTTCAGCGGGCCCTGGATTTCGTCTGCGCCGCGACCTTCGCGCAGGACGGGATCCGGGCCGTTGCCGACGGTCACGTTCCGCTGCGCGACGCGCGCCTGCCGACGCACCGGGATTTCCCCGTGGCGCTGCGCGGCGCCTTCCGGGTCGCCCTGGCCTTCGCGGTGACCGCCGCCGCGTTCGTGGCCCTCGGTCTGCCGCAGGCCTCCTTCGCGCTGGTGCAGGTCGCGGCGACCGCGACGTTGTCGTCGGTCAACCCGGAGCCCAAGAAGTTCGCCAACGGGGTCGTGATCGGCATGACCCTGGCCGCCACCTGCGCGGGGATCGCCCGGTTCGTTTTCCTCAACGGAGTCCAGGGTTTCCCGATGCTCGCCATCGTCATGGCGCCGGTGATCGTCCTCGGCTGCTTCCTGTCGCTGAACCCCAGGACCTTCGGCATCGGCTTCATCGTGATCGTGTTCTTCCCGGTGCTGCTCGGTCCGTCCAACCCGCAGACCTATGACGCCCTTACCTTCCTGCTGAACGCGTTCCTCGTCGTCGTCGCGGCGGTGATCCTCTCGATCGTGGTCCGGATCCTGCTGCCGATCACGCCCGCGCAGCGCCGCGTCTTCGCCCTCGATTCGGCGCGGCGGGCGCTGGCCGACGCGCTCGTCGGCGAGGGAGGCGATGCCACCACCCGGACCAGCCTGAACGCGGATCGCCTGTTCCAGTTCGCCGGCTACAGCTCGGGAAGCGGCGCGGTGCGGCGCGCCAATCTCACGCATGCCTTCGCGCTCGCCCGCCTGGAGGCGGCCGCGGCCCGGGCGCATGCGGAACTGCGCCGGCTCCGGTCGGTCCCGGGCTTGCATGCCGCGGTCGCACGGGCGCGTGCCGGGCTCGCCGCGGGGGACGACCGGGCGCTCGAGGCGGCCGCGCGCGACCTGATCCGCGCCGCGTCCCGAGGGGAGCGCGGCGTGCGCCTCACCGCGGCGCGCGTCGCCAGCGACCTCGTCACCGCGGCGCGGACCATCGCGCGTCACAGGCGGTTCCTCCAGCGCCTCGACATCGCGCTATTCTGACGGGCAGGTTCTCGCGGAGCGGCCATGTACGAGGACATTCACATCGGCGGGGTCCTGATCTCCTCGTTCGTCGCCTACGCGCTCGCCGCGTTCGCGGTTCTCCTCGTGCTGCGCTGGTTCTTCGCCCGGATCCGCTTCAGCCGCTTCGTTGCCAACGCCCCGCTCGCCGAGGCCGGCATCTACGTCTGCGTTCTCGCCCTGCTCATCGCGTTGTTCTGAATGCCCGAAACGACTGCCGACGAGGATGACCCCAAGGCCTCCGCTCGCGGGGGAACGACCAACCGGGACGATCACCGGCCAGTCGTGCCGCGCCGCAGCCGCTCCGCCAAGATCTTCCGTCTGGCCGCCACCGGCGTCATCCTGCTCGCCGCGTTCGGCGCGGCGGCGTTCGTCTGGGAGTTCTACGTCGCGGCCCCCTGGACCCGCGACGGGACCGTCCGCGTTCAGGTCGCCAACATCGCGCCGCAGGTCGCCGGGCAGATCGTCGAGCTGCGCGTCCGGGACAACCAGATCGTCCGCAAGGGCGACGTCCTCTACGTGATCGATCCCGTCGATTTCGAGGTGTCGGTCACGTCCGCGGATGCCGAGGTGAAGAACCGGGAGGCCGATCTCCAAGTGAAGAACGCCCAGTCGGCCCGGCGGCAGGAGCTGACCACGGTCTCCACCTCGATCGAGGAGAAGCAGCAATTCGCCGGCACCGCCAAGATCGCCGCGGCGGCGCTCGAGAGCGCGCAGGCGCAGCTCCGGCAGGCCAAGATCAATCTCGAACGGACGCAGGTGCGGTCCACCGTCAATGGCCGCGTGACCAACCTGCTGATGCGGGTGGGTGATTACGCCCGCACCGGGACCTCGAACATCAGCGTGGTCGACACCGATTCCTTCTGGATCGACGGCTATTTCGAGGAGACCAAGATGCCCAACATCCATGTGGGCGACCGGGCCGACATCAAGCTGATGGGGTTCGATCCGCATCTGACCGGGACGGTCGACAGCATCACGCTGGGGATCTCCACCGCGAATGCCGCCGCGAGCACGCAAGGGCTGCCCGACGTCAATCCGGTCTATACCTGGGTGCGTCTCGCCCAGCGCGTGCCGGTGCGCATCCGCATCGATCACGTCCCCGCGGATGTCCCGCTGATCGCCGGGATGACCGCCACGGTGGTGATCAATGGCGGCCGCGCGCCGACGCCGAACTGGTTCATGAACCTGCGCGACCGCGTCTCCGCCCTGACGACGCCTGCGGCCGGACCCGCCACCGAGGCCGATCGGCGCTGACGCGCCAACCCGATGTGACCGCAGAGCCGTTCGGCGTGTTGATCCTCCGCACGGGCGATGACGGGCGACACGCATGACCCGGTCCGCAACGCCCGCCGCCATCCTGCTGGCTGCGGCCGCCCCCGAGACGGCCTGCAGCGTCGACCCGCGCGGCGACACGGACGAGCCCTTCCATCACGGCATTGGGTTTCTGGTCGAGAACGATATGGCTGGCGGCGAGTAGGTCACGCGTGAGACGATATTTTGCGGTGCCGCAAGATCGATCCAAGCGTCTGAAGAGACGAACGCTGCATCGCCACACGCGCGGCCAAGTCGACCGAAAGAGCAATGAGCCGGCGAATTAGGTGTTGACCTGCTGGGGAGACGGGGGCAGTCTCCGGATGTGCTCGCGGATGCGGGCACGGATCGACCGGAAACCTTGATGCGATCAGGTTTCGGAGCGGTGTCGGTCGCGGGAAGCTGGAGGAGACAGGAATGACTCCACCGCAGCGCAAAGCCGCCTAGACGGTTTCGGGATCGGTTCGGCCCGGAACTCAGCGGCACCACACGAGCAGCCGGACGGAAGCGGCTCCAGGGGCGCAGAAGCGGCCAAGACGGCACGCCTTCGAATGCGCGAAAGGCCCCACTTTGAGCCGTTCCGCCAGGTTTCCTTTTGGATCTGTGTGACCCTTCACCCGCCTGGCATCGCCAGCGCGGGATATCGTCGTGGCGCGCGGGCCGCATCCGGTCGGTTTGGACGCTCAGGTCTCCGTCTGTGCGCGCCGCGAGGCCGTCCAGAGGCACGAGGCCGGCGGATCGGTGCTGCCCTGGGTCGCTTCGCAGCGCTCGCGACGACGGGCGTCAGGCGATCCCGAGCTTCTCCTTGAGCAGCGCGTTCACCGCCGCCGGGTTCGCCTTCCCGCCCGTGGCCTTCATGGTCTGGCCGACGAACCAGCCGAGCAGGGTCGGCTTCTCCTTGGCCTGGGCGACCTTGTCGGGATTGGCCGCGATGATCTGATCCACCGCCGCCTCGATGGCGCCGGTATCGGTCACCTGCTTCATGCCGCGGCTCTCGACGATGGCGCGCGGGTCGCCGCCCTCGGTCCAGACGATCTCGAACAGGTCCTTGGCGATCTTACCGGAGATCACTCCCTCCCCGATCAGGTCGACGATCGCGCCGAGCTGCTCGGCGGAGACGGGCGTCGCCTCGATGGAGAGGCCCTCCTTGTTGAGGCGCCCGAACAGCTCGTTGATGACCCAGTTGGCCGCGGCCTTGCCGTCGCGGCCCTTGGCCACCGCCTCGTAGTAATCGGCCGAGGCCCGCTCGGCCACGAGCACGCCGGCATCGTAGGGCGAGAGGCCGAACTGCTTCACGAACCGCGCCTTCTTGGCGTCCGGCAGCTCGGGCAGCTCCCGGGCCAGCGCATCGACATAGGCCTGGTCGAATTCGAGCGGCAGCAGGTCCGGATCGGGGAAGTAGCGGTAATCGTGCGCCTCTTCCTTGGAGCGCATGGACCGCGTCTCGCCCTTGGTCGGGTCGAACAAACGCGTCTCCTGCTCGATCGTGCCGCCATCCTCCAGGATGGCGATCTGGCGCCGCGCCTCGGTCTCGATCGCCTGCCCGATGAAGCGGATCGAGTTGACGTTCTTGATCTCGCAGCGCGTCCCCAGCGGCTCGCCGGGGCGGCGCACCGAGACGTTCACGTCGGCGCGGAGCGAGCCCTTCTCCATGTCGCCGTCGCAGGTGCCGAGATAGCGCAGGATCGTGCGCAGCTTGGTGACGTAGGCCTTCGCCTCCTCGGAGGAGCGCAGGTCCGGCCGGGAGACGATCTCCATCAGCGCCACGCCCGACCGGTTGAGGTCGACGAAGCTGCGGGTCGGATCCTGGTCGTGCAGCGACTTGCCGGCATCCTGCTCCAGGTGCAGGCGCTCGATGCCCACGGTGATCGACGAGCCGTCGGCCATGTCGACCAGCACCTCGCCCTCGCCGACGATCGGGTCCTTGTACTGCGAGATCTGATAGCCCTGCGGCAGATCCGGGTAGAAGTAGTTCTTCCGGTCGAACACCGAGCGCAGGTTGATCTGGGCCTTCAGGCCGAGGCCGGTGCGCACCGCCTGTGCGACGCATTCGGCGTTGATCACCGGCAGCATGCCGGGCATCGCGGCATCGACCAGCGAGACGTGGTCGTTGGGCTCGCCGCCGAACTCCGTCGAGGCGCCGGAGAACAACTTCGCCCGGCTGGAGACCTGGGCGTGGATCTCCATGCCGACGATCACCTCCCAATCGTGGAGGCCGCCCTTGATCAGCTTCTTGGGGTCGACGGATGCGTTCATGGTCGTCCGGGCCGAGAGAGTGGCTTGGCGGGATCCTCCCACCCGCGACCTCATCCTGAGGTGCTGCGCAGCAGCCTCGAAGGAGGGCTCCAGAGATCGCGCGGCTGGCTGGAGGTCTCCTTCGAGGCCTCCGCTGCGCTCCGGCACCTCAGGATGAGGTCGCGAAGGGGGTCAAGGTCGTGCGGTCACTTACGGGCCGCGCCGCGAAAAGATCAAGCGCGGCGTCCGACGGCCCGGCGCGCGCCGTAGCCGAGGATCGCCCAGAGCAGGGCCGCCACCGCGCGGACCGGGAAGAAGGTCGGCCCGTCATGGGTGATCGGCGCCGGCCAGGGGATGCCGGCGGCGCTGACCGCGTAGGAGAACAGCACCGAGAAGCCGAGCGCGGCGATCGCCGCGATGAACACCTTCCCGAACTGGCTCGCGGTCCAGCCGAGATAGACCGCCACCACGATCAGCGCCGGATCGAATCCGGCCCAGATCCAGACCGTCCAGGGATAGTAGGGGACGGTCATGCCCACCAGGGCTCGGGCAGGGCGGTGCGGCCGGCGGAATCCTCGATCACCTGCGCGACCGCGAACAAGGTCTCCTCGTCGAAGGGCCGGCCGATCAGCTGGAGGCCGAGCGGCAGGCCCTGCCCGTCGAGGCCCGCCGGCACGGCGATGCCGGGAAGGCCCGCCATGTTCACCGTCACGGTGAACACGTCGTTGAGATACATCTCCACCGGGTCGGCCGAGGCCTTCTCGCCGATGCCGAAGGCCGCCGACGGGGTCGCCGGCGTGAGGATCGCGTCCACCCCGGCGGCGTAGGCCTGCTCGAAATCGCGCTTGATCAGCGTGCGGATCTTCTGGGCCCGGACATAGTAGGCGTCATAGTAGCCGGCCGAGAGCACGTAGGTGCCGATCATGATCCGGCGCTTCACCTCGCGGCCGAAGCCGGCGGCCCGGGTATTCTCGTACATCCCGGCGATGTCCTTGCCGGGCACCCGCAGGCCGTAGCGCACGCCGTCGTAGCGGGCGAGGTTGGAGGAGGCCTCGGCCGGGGCGACGATGTAGTAGGCCGGCAGCGCGTAGGCGGTGTGCGGCAGGGAGATCTCCCGGATGGTCGCGCCAGCCGCCTTCAGCCACGCCGCGCCCTCGTCCCAGAGCTTCTGGATCTCGGCCGGCATGCCGTCGACCCGGTACTCCTTCGGGATGCCGATGGTGAGGCCCTTCACGCCCCGGGTCGCGGCCGCCTCGAAATCCGGCACGGCGAGGTCCGCGCAGGTCGTGTCGCGGGCATCGGCGCCCGCCATGGAGCCGAGCAGGATCGCGCAGTCGCGCACCGTGCGGGCGATCGGGCCGGCCTGATCCAGGGACGACGCGAAGGCCACCGTGCCCCAGCGCGAGCAGCGGCCGTAAGTGGGCTTGATGCCCACCGTTCCGGTGAAGGCCGCGGGCTGGCGGATCGAGCCGCCGGTATCGGTCGCGGTGGCGCCGAGGCAGAGCCGCGCGGCGACCGCGGCGGCGGACCCGCCCGAGGAGCCCCCCGGCACGAGCGGCGCGTCGGAACCCTTGCGCCGCCAGGGCGAGACGACGTTACCGTAGGCGCTGGTCTCATTGGACGAGCCCATGGCGAATTCGTCGAGGTTGAGCTTGCCCAGCATCACGGCGCCGTCGCGCCACAGATTGGCGGAGACCGCCGATTCGTAGTGCGGCTCGAAGGTCTCGAGGATCTTGGATCCGGCCGTGGTGGTCACGCCCTGGGTGCAGAACAGGTCCTTGATCCCGAGCGGGATGCCCTCCAGCGGCCGCGCCTCGCCGGACGCGATCCTGCGGTCCGAAGCCTCGGCCATCTCCAGGGCGCGGTCCGGGGTCTCCCGGATGTAGGCGTTGAGCGCGCGCGCCTTCTCCATCGCGTCGAGGTGGGCCTGCGTCAGCTCGCGGGCCGAGATCCGCTTCGCCTTCAAGGCGTCGCGCGCCTCGGCCAGGGTGAGTTCGTTCGGATTCACGCTGTTCACGTCCCCGCGCGCGCTACCGCGCGCCTGCCCGCCAGAAAACCGGTCCGCAAGGTCCGGGCCGAAATCGGCCTACTCGACCACCTTCGGGACCAGGAAGTAATTGTCCTCGGTCTCGGGCGCGTTGGCGACCACGTCGTCGGCGCGGCCGCCCTCCGTGACCACGTCCTCGCGCTTCTTCATCGCCATCGGGGTCACCGAGGTCATCGGCTCGACGCCGGAGACGTCGACCGCGCCGAGCTGCTCGACGAAGGCCAGGATCGCGTTCAGCTCGCCCTGCAGCGGCCCGACCTCGTCGTCGGTGACCGCGATCCGCGCCAGATGCGCGATGCGCCGAACCGTCTTCTCGTCGACCGACATGCCGTCCCGTTCGCCTCTGTCCGGGAAGTGTCTCCCGAGGTCGGTCGGGCTATAGCACCGGCCTTCGACGCGCCGCAACGCGGCCGCGCGATCCCGTCCGCGACGCGACCGCGGCTCCGGGCCACCCGGACGGGCCTCGCGCCCGAACGGGTCGTGCGGGCGGCGCAACCGGCCGGCGGGTCAGGTCACCACGTGGTTCGGCGTGACCGACATCTCGATGGTGATCCCGGCCTGCCGCACGGGCTGGAAGACCGACTGGGCGAAGCCGAGGACGAGGATCTCGAACGCGAGCAGCAGCATCCAGCACTGCTTGCGGGTCATCGTCGGGCCGCGCCGGGCCGGGACGGAACAGGAGAGCGGGCCGGTCGTCGACAAGGCGAACACCTGCTGTAGGGATTAACGAAGCATTAACTGACCTATCGGGGAACGGCTCCCGGCGCATCGGGGGCGATCTGCGGAGATGGTGAAGGCTGTGGACGACGGAGCGGGATCGATGTGGGAGCAGGTGTTCACCAGCCTGTCGCCGGGTTTCACGGCGGATGACGCGGCGCTGGACCGCGCGGCGGCTGAACTGGGCTTCGCGCTGCCGGCCTCCTATCGCGCCTTCTGCCGGGCCTGCGGCATCGGCCTGGCGGGCGGGCAGTTCCGCATCGCCGTCCCGGCCCCGTTCGAGGCCAGCGATCTCCTCACCCAGGCCGGCGTGATCACCCACAGCGTCAGCGCCGCCGTCTCAATGCTGGACGACGGGGCGGAGCCCCACCGGTTCGACGTCGAGGGCGGCGACGCGGGCGTGATCGAGCGCGCCTTCTTCTTCGGCGCGGGCGCGGATGGCGGCTTCCTGTTCTGGGACGTGTCCGGGACGGGCGAGGAATACGATATCTGGCTGCTCGCGCCCGACCTCGAGACAATCCGGTTCGCCGGCGAGAGCCTGACCGATTTCTTCCAGCGGGTGACCAGCCCCTCCGCCGCCCTGGTGCTCGGACCCGGCGCGGAGCCCCTGCCCCGACGATTCGAGGGCTTCTCGGAGGCCATTCTGGCGCGGAGCACGCAGGCGGACTCATGAATCACGACGCGATCCGTACCTTCGCGGCCGCCTCGCGCGGCGGCGCGCGCCTCATCGGCATCGACCTCGGCACCAAGACGATCGGCCTCGCCCTCTCGGATCTGGGACGCCAGATCGCGACGCCGCTGGAGACGATCCGCCGGGTGAAGTTCACGCCGGACGCGCAGCGCCTGGCCGCGCTCTGCCGCCAGCACGCGGTCGGCGGCCTGGTGGTCGGGCTGCCGCTGAACATGGACGGCAGCGAGGGGCCGCGGGTGCAATCGACCCGCGCCTTCATGCGCAATCTCGCGCCGATCCTGCCCCTGCCCCACGTCTTCTTCGACGAGCGCCTGTCGACTGCGGTGGTGACCCGGGCGCTGATCGAGGCCGACGCCTCGCGGGCCCGGCGCGGCGAGCTCGTCGACAAGCTCGCCGCCGCCTACATCCTGCAGGGCTGTCTCGACGTCATGCGCCACCTCGCGGACGCGGATGCCGATGCGGATCCGCTCAGCGGCTGATCAGCGAGACCGAGCCGCTGCCGTGGCGCTCGATCCGGCCGTCGAGTTCGAGCTCGAGCAGCACGGTCTGCGCCACACGGGCGGCGACGCCGGCACTGCGCGCCAGTTCGTCGATCCCGACGGGGCTCGGGCTCAGCAGGGCGATGATCCTCGCCCGGTCGTCGGCCGGCTCGGGACTGGGCTCCGCCGGGTCGCGCCGGTCCGGCGCCCGCGGCGCGACGGGATCCGGCAGCCGGCCGCCATCCGCGCCGAGGGCCTCGAGGTCGATCTCGTCCCAGAAATCCGGCTGCTCGGCGAGATCCGGGCGGTCCCGCGCAGGCGCGGCGTCCGCGTCGGGGCCGCGCTCGATGATGGGGCCGAGCACGTCGAGGATATGGGCGACCTCGGACACGAGCGTTGCGCCCTGGCGGATCAGGTCGTTGGTGCCCTCCGCCCGCGGGTCCAGCGGCGAGCCCGGAACCGCGAAGACTTCGCGGTTCTGCTCCAAAGCGTAGCGCGCCGTGATGAGCGAGCCCGACCGGCGCGCGGCCTCCACCACGACGGTGCCGTAGGACAGGCCCGAGATGATGCGGTTGCGCCGGGGGAAGTCGCGCCCGCGGGGCTCCCAGCCCATCGGCATCTCGGCGAGCACGGCGCCCCCCGCGTCGAGGATCGCCTCGACGAGCGCCCCGTGACTCGCCGGGTAGACCCGGTCCTGGCCGCCGGCCATCACCGCCACGGTGCCGGTCTGCAGGCTGGCCTTGTGGGCGCGGGCGTCGATCCCCCGGGCCAGGCCCGAGACCACCGCGAGGCCGGCCTCGCCCAGGCCGCGGGCCAGCCGCTCCGTGAAGGCGAGCCCGGCCGTGGAGGCGTTGCGCGAGCCGACGAGCGCCACGGCCGGGCGGTTCAGGATCGCCGCGCCGCGCAGGGCCAGGAGCGGGGGCGCCGCGTCGGTCTGCTGGAGGAGGCGCGGATACGCCGCCTCGCCGGTGGCGATCAGCCGCCCGCCGAGGCGGTGCAGGGCGGCGACCTCGTCCTCGGCCTGTTGCCGGGTCGGCGGGGCGATCCGCCTGCCCTGCCGCCGGGTCAGGTCCGGCAGGGCGTCGAGGGCGGCGGCCGCGCCGCCGAACCGGTTGATCAGCGTGCGGAAGGTCCGCGGCCCGACGCCCTCGGTGCGGATCAGCCTCAGCCAGTCGAGCCGCTGGGCATCGGTGAGCTGCATGGATCCCCCCGGGCCGCGCGCCGCGAGGATCGAAGCCCAGCCCCCGCGCTCAGCCCTTCTGGCCGATGCGCCCCTCCGTCCCGGAGGCGAGTCGGCGGATGTTGGGCGCGTGCCTCCACCATAGCAGCACCGCCATGAGGAAGAAAAGCACAGCTTGTGACGGGGCCCCGATCGCCCACAGGACCAGGGGCGTCGCCGCGGAGGCCGCCAGCGCCGCCAGCGACGAGTATTTGAGCGCGAAGGCGAGACCGAGCCAGATCGCCGCGAAGACGCCCAGCGCCGGCGGGCTGAACGCGATGAGGACGCCGATGAAGGTCGCTACACCCTTGCCGCCCTTGAAGCCGAGCCAGACCGGGAAGAGGTGACCCAGGAAGGCGCCGAGGCCGGCCGCCAGCGCCGGCCCCTCGCCGAGGTTCTTGGCGATCAGCACCGCCGCCGTGCCCTTCAGGGCATCGCCCAGCAGCGTCGCGGCGGCGAGGCCCTTCCGGCCGGTGCGCAGCACGTTGGTCGCGCCGATATTGCCCGAGCCGATCGCCCGCACGTCGCCGAGCCCCGCGAACCGGGTCAGGATCAGCCCGAACGGGATCGAGCCGAGGGCATAGCCGAGGGCGAGGCCGCCGAGGGTGGCCGGAGTCGCGAGATCGGGCGGCATCACGCGGCCGCCGCGAGGTCGTCGGCGGCGTGGACGATCCGCCCGCCGACCAGCGTCAGCACCGACGCGCCCTGAAGGCGCGCCTCATCGAAGGGCGAGTTCTTGGAACGCGACTTCAGCCGCCGCTTGTCCAGGACGTAGGGCAGGTCCGGGTCGATCAGCACGAGGTCGGCGGGGGCGCCGACGGTCAGCCGCCCGGCCTCGCGGCCGAGGATCCGGGCCGGGTTCACCGTCATCGCGGCGACGAGCTTGGCGAGCGCGAGGTCGCCCGTATGCACGAGGCGCAGAGAGGCGCCGAGCAGCGTCTCGATCCCGAGGGCGCCGTCCGCCGCCTCGGCGAAGGGCAGCCGCTTGGTCTCCACATCCTGCGGGTTGTGATCGGAGACGACCACGTCGATCACGCCCTCGCCGAGCGCCTGGACCACCGCGTGCCGGTCGGCCTCGTCGCGGAGCGGCGGCGAGAGCCGGCAGAAGGTCCGGTAATGGCCGATATCGTTCTCGTTGAGCACGAGGTTGTTGACCGACACGCCGCAGGTCACCGGCAGGCCGTCCTGCTTGGCCCGGCGCACGATCTCCACCGAATCCGCGCAGGAGATCATGGCCGCATGGTAGCGGGCGCCGGTGAGCCGCACGAGCCGGATGTCCCGCTCCAGCATCACGGTCTCGGCCTCGCGGGGGATGCCCATCAGGCCGAGACGCGAGGCGAGTTCGCCCTCGTTCATCACGCCCTCGGCGACGAGGTCCTGATCCTCGACGTGCTGCATCACGAGGGCGTCGAAATCCCGGGCGTAGGTGAGCGCGCGGCGCATCACCTGCGCGTTCGACACGGCCCGCAACCCGTCCGTGAAGGCGACGGCCCCGGCCTCCTTGAGCAGGCCGAATTCGGTCATCTCCCGGCCGGCGAGACCCTTGGTGATGGCGGCAGCGGGCAGGACGTTGACGCTCGCCGTGTCGCGGGCGCGGCGGAGCACGAAATCCACGATGGCCGGCCCGTCGATCACCGGGTTGGTGTCGGGCATGCAGACCAGGGTGGTGACGCCGCCCGCGGCCGCGGCGGCGCTCGCCGAGGCCAGGGTCTCGCGATGCTCGGCCCCCGGCTCCCCCACGAAGGCGCGCATGTCGATCAGGCCCGGCGCCAGGATGCGGCCGGCGCAATCGATGCGCTGCACGTCCGCCGGGATGCCGGGCGCAGCTCCGGAGGCGATGTCGGCGATGCGGCCGTCGCGCACGAGCACGGCACCGGCCCGCTCCTGCCCGGTCGCGGGATCGAGGAGATGGGCGTTGGCCAGAAGGTAGCTGCTCACAGGGGCGCCCTCGCCGAAGATGCCGGGCCGTCGAGGCGCATCGCGAGGCCGGCCGCGGCCATGTGGGCCTTTGCCTCGGCGACGCTCGCCTGCCCGAAATGGAAGATGGACGCCGCCAGGACCGCGCTCGCCCCGCCCTCGGCCACGCCGGCCACGAGGTCGTCGAGGCCGCCGACGCCGCCGGAGGCGATCACCGGCACGTTGACCGCGTCGCTGATCGCCCGCGTGAGGGCGAGGTCGTAGCCCGAGCGGGTTCCATCCTTGTCCATGGAGGTGACCAGCAGCTCGCCGGCGCCCTTCCCGGCCACCAGCCGCGCGAAGGCGATCGCATCGATGCCGGTGGGGTCGCGGCCGCCATGGGTGAAGATCTCCCAGGCGGCGGGCTCACCGGGGCCGGAGACGCGCTTGGCATCGATCGCCACCACGATGCACTGGGCGCCGAACTTCTCTGCGGCCCTTGCGACGAGGTCGGGATCCTTCACGGCCGCGGTGTTGATCGCGACCTTGTCGGCGCCGGCCAGCAGCAGGGCGCGCACGTCCTCGACGGTCCGGACCCCGCCGCCCACGGTGAGCGGCATGAAGCAGGCCTCGGCGGTGCGGCTGACGATGTCGAGCAGCGTGCCGCGGGCTTCCCGGCTCGCCGTGATGTCGAGGAAGCACAATTCGTCGGCGCCGGCGGCGTCGTAGACCTTGGCGGCCTCCACGGGGTCTCCGGCATCGCGCAGGCCCTCGAAGCGCACGCCCTTCACGACGCGCCCGTCCTTCACGTCGAGGCAGGGAATGATGCGGGTCTTCAGCACGGGCGACGTCCCCTCTCGCAGGCCTTACGGTATCACGCCGCCGGGCCGCGCGCCGCAGCGATCGCGGCCAGGGCCGCCTTCGGATCGATGCGCCCGTCATAGAGCGCCCGTCCCGTGATCGCGCCGGCGATCAGCGCGCAATCCGGCTGGAGCAGCCGGTGCACGTCGTCGATCGAGGCGAGGCCGCCCGAGGCGATCACCGGGATCCGCACGGCCTGCGCGAGGGCCAGGGTCATCTCGACGTTGAGGCCCTTCAGGATCCCGTCGCGGGCGATGTCGGTGTAGATGATGGCGGCGACCCCGGCATCCTCGAACCGGCGGCCGAGTTCCTCGGCGGTCATGCTGGAGGTCTGCGCCCAGCCCTCCACGGCGACGCGGCCGTCCTTGGCGTCGATGCCGACCGCGATCTTGCCGGGATGCTGGCGCGCGGCCTCGCGGACGAAGGCGGGATCGCGCACTGCCGCCGTGCCGATGATCACCCGGGCGACGCCCTTGGCCAGCCAGCCTTCGAGGGTCTTCATCTCGCGGATGCCGCCGCCGAGCTGAACCGGGATCGTCACCCGGGCCAGGATCGCGTCCACCGCGGCGGCGTTGCGGGGCGCGCCCGCGAAGGCGCCGTCGAGGTCGACCACGTGCAGCCACGAGAAGCCCTGCTCCTCGAAGGTCGCGGCCTGCGCGGCCGGATCGTCGCCGAAGACTTTGGCCTGCGCCATGTCCCCCTGGACGAGGCGCACGCAGCGCCCCTCCTTCAGGTCGATCGCCGGGTAGAGGATCACGGGCAGCCTTGTCCTTGATTGCCGGGGCGGAGCCGCCCTCAGGGGCGCCAGGCCAGGAAGTTCGCGATGAGCGCGAGGCCCAGCCGCTGGCTCTTCTCGGGGTGGAACTGCGTACCGGCGACGTTGTCGCGGGCGACGAGGGCGGTGACCGGACCGCCATACTCGGCCCGCGCCACCACGTCGTCCGGACGTTCGGCGGTGAGCGCGTAGCTGTGCACGAAATAGGCGTGCAGCCCGTCCTCGCCCGTCGGGATGCCGGCGAGGAGCGGGTGGTCGCGCTCCGCCCGCAGCGTGTTCCAGCCCATATGGGGGATCTTGAGCGTCGGGTCGGACGGCGCGATCGGCCCGACATCGCCCGGTATCCAGCCGAGCCCAGGCGTGGTCGTGTATTCGAGCCCGCGGGTCGCCAGGAGCTGCATGCCGACGCAGATGCCGAGGAACGGACGCCCGGCCCCGTGCGCGACCTGCGTCATCGCCTCGACCATGCCGGGCACGGCATCGAGCCCGCGGCGGCAATCCGCGAAGGCGCCCACGCCCGGCAGGACGACGCGGTCGGCGGCCGCCACCACCTCCGGATCCGAGGTGAGGCAGATCCGCGCGTCGCGCCCGCTCTCGCGGGCGGCGCGCTCGAAGGCCTTGGCGGCGGAATGGAGGTTGCCCGACCCGTAATCGATGATCGCGACCGTCTCGGCACTCATGCGCGTCTCGCCCGCGGACTCACCGGGCGCCTTCCTGGGCGGGAAACAGGCCGATCACCGGCTCGGTGCGCCGACTCGGGCCTGCCGGGAACGGGGGACGCGGCGCGGCGGGGTTCGCCTCCAGCCAGCGGGCGATGGCCCGGGCCTCGGCCTCCTCGGGGGTCGCGGCGATCACGGCGTCGCGCGCCGGCCAGCCGCGCCGCGCCAGGGTCCAGCGGCGCAGGCTTGAGGCTTCGAGCCCGATCAGCCACGCCGCCAGCAGGGAGGCGATCAACCCGGCCCCGGTCGACAGGCCGAGCACCGCGCCCGCGGCCGCCAGGGCGACCAATCCGACGAGCACGATCAGCGTGGCGACCCAGAGGCGATGATAGAGGAACCACAGCACGGAGAAGGCGAAAGCCGCCCAGGAGAATCCGTCCCGCACCAGCACGGCCCGGTCGAGGCCGACCGCCTCGCCCGGCCGCGCATCCGGGGGCAGGTGGAGCGTGTAGCTGCGCATCCGCATCGCGAGTCTCCGGGACAATCGCTCCGCGGCGGCCGGGGGGCCGCCCGGGGCGTGCGAGAACAAGTGGTCTACAGGGAGCCCTTCGTGGAGGGAACGCGTCCCTCCTCGCGCGGATCGATCGCCACCGCCTTCCGCAAGGCGCGGGCCAGCCCCTTGAAGCAGCTCTCCGCGATATGGTGGGCGTTGTCGCCGTAGAGGGTCTCCACGTGCAGGGTCAGGCCGGCATTCATCGCGAAGGCCTGGAACCACTCGCGCACCAGCTCCGTGTCGAACTGCCCGATCTTCTCCACCCGGAACGCGGTGCGGAACACCAGGAACGGGCGGCCCGAGATGTCGACGCAGACCCGGGTGAGCGCCTCGTCCATGGGCAGGTGGATGTCGGCGTAGCGCGTGACGCCGCGCTTGTCGCCGAGCGCCTTGGCGAAGGCCTGACCCAGCGCGATGCCGCAATCCTCGGCGGAATGGTGCTGGTCGATGTGCAGGTCGCCGTCGACCTTCACGTCCAGGTCGAACAGGGCGTGCCGGGCCAGCAGATCCAGCATGTGGTCGAGGAACCCGATGCCGGTGGCGATCGTCGATCGGCCGGTCCCGTCGAGGGCGACGGTGACCGCGATGTCGGTCTCCGCGGTCTTCCGGGTGATGGTGGCGCTGCGCATTTCGGTCTGGACTTCGCGTCTGGGGCGGCTCCGGCCGCCCGCGCCTTCTAGAGGGAGTCTCTCCGGATTGGAAAGGGCGGCTGCCTATCCGTGCAGCACGCGCCCCGCCACGGCGTCGAGCTTGGCGAGCAGCGCGGGATCGCGGACCGCCGCCGCGGTCATGATCGCCCCGTCCAGCGCCCGGTGCGATCCCGCCGGGCAGGGCTCGCGCTCGGCCGGGAAGTCGCGGGCGAGCCGCGCCACCAGCCGGGCCGCCTTGTCGGCGTTGGCGCGCGCGACCGCCACGACCGAGGCCACGTCCACGGCGTCGTGGCCGGGGTGCCAGCAATCGTAATCAGTGACCATGGCGATCGTCGCGTAGGTGATCTCGGCCTCCCGAGCGAGCTTGGCCTCGGGCATGTTGGTCATGCCGATCACGTCGAAGCCCTGCGCCTTGTAGGCCCGGGACTCGGCGAGCGACGAGAATTGCGGCCCCTCCATGCAGACATAGGTGCCGCCGCGATGCACCGCGATGTCCTCCGCCTTGGCGGCCAGGGCGATCCGCGCCTGGAGGCCGGGCCCCACCGGGTGGGCGAGGGAAACATGGGCGACGCAACCGTCGCCGAAGAACGAGGAGGCGCGCCCCTGCGTGCGGTCGACGAACTGGTCGACCAGCACGAACAGGCCGGGCGGCAGCTCCTCGCGGAACGAGCCGCAGGCGGAGAGCGCGACGAGGTCGGTGACCCCGGCCCGCTTCAGCGCGTCGATATTGGCGCGATAGTTGATGCCGGAGGGCGAGAGCCGGTGTCCCCGTCCGTGGCGGGCCAGGAACACGACCTTGGTGTCGCCGATCCGCCCGATGCGCAGGGCATCCGAGGGCTCGCCCCAGGGCGAGGCGATCCGCTCCTCGCGCACGTCCTCGAGACCCGGCAGGTCGTAGACGCCGGACCCACCCATCACACCGAGGACCGCTGCGCTCATGCCGGAATCCCTGTCGTTGCGCGACGCTCCAGAGCGCCGCCTGTCCCATCCGACGACCTCATCCTGAGGTGCCGGAGCGAAGCGGAGGCCTCGACGGAGCCCTCCAGAACACGCAGCGATCCCCGGAGCCGTCCTGCGCGGTCCGCTGTCGCGGGCACCTCAGGATGAGGCGGTGGACGGGACGGGCGGCGTCGGACGGCAGCATGTCGCGGCGGCCGAGCGGTAGCATGGGGAGCCGGCCAAAAAAAAGATGGGCCTCCCGCAGGAGGCCCATCTGGACCGTCGATCCGATCCGGTTCGGACTCAGAAGGTCTTGTGCAGCTCCGGCTGGAGGCCGTGGACCTCGCCGCCGACATCGGCCCAGATCTTCTTCTTCACGTAGTAGAGCAGCCCCGACAGGATGATCAGGAACAGGATCACCCGGAAGCCCAGGGCCTTGCGGTCCATCATGTGCGGCTCGGCCGCCCACATCAGGAAGGCCGCGACGTCCTTGCCGTACTGGTCGACCGTCTCGGGGACGACCGGCTGGCCCTTGTCGTCCTTCGGGTAGGTGACCTGCCCGTCGGTGATCGGCGGCGGCATCGCGATGATGTGGCCGGGATAGTACTTGTTGTAGTGGCCGCCGTCCGGCAGCGCGAAGTCCTTCGGCGGATCCTCGTAACCGTTGATCAGCGCGTGGATGTAGTCGGGCCCCTGCTCCGAATAGCCGATGAGCGGCAGCCAGTCGGTCAGGAAGTACAGGGAGCCGCGCGAGAAGGTGCGCGCCTTGGCGATGACCGAGAAGTCCGGCGGCGCCTTGCCGCCGTTGGCCGCGGCGGCCGCCTGATCGTTCGGGAAGGGCGGCGGGAAATTATCCGCCGGACGACCGGGCCGGTCGAACATCTCACCCGAATCGTTCGGCCCGTCCTTCACCTGGTAGGTCGCCGCCAGAGCCTTGACCTGCCCGGCGCTGAAATCCGGCCCGCCTTCCTGCGCGAGGTTGCGGAAGGAGACCAGCTTCATCGAGTGGCAGGCGGAGCAGACCTCCTTGTAGACCTGGAAGCCACGCTGCAACTGCGCGGTGTCGAAGCGGCCGAACACGCCGGCGAAGCTCCAGTTCACGCGGGCCGGGATCGGCCCGCCATGCCCTTCCTGGGCGGAGACCGGCACGGCGCCGATCAGCAGGGCCGCCAGGGCGGCCGCGGCGGTCGTCGAGAGGACGCGAGTCATCATCATGGTCCTGCCGTCAGCCCGTCAGCCCTTGGTGGTCGGAGCGGCGGCGGCGCCGGCCGGCATGCCGGATCCGCTCACCTGCTTGCCCGGCCCGGTCACACTCTCGAGGATCGAGCCCGGCAGCTTCTTCGGCGTCTCGAACAGGCCGCAGAGCGGCATGACGATCAGGAAGTGGGCGAAGTAGTAGGCGGTGCAGACCTGCGCGGCGAGCACGTAGCCGCCCTCCGGGGGCTGCGAGCCGAGCCAGCCGAGCAGCAGCGTCGCGCCGATGAACACCCAGAAGAACTGGCGGTAGATCGGCCGGTAGTTGCACGAGCGGATCCGCGACGTGTCGAGCCACGGCGCGAAGGCCAGGATGATCACCGCCGAGAACATCAGGATGACACCGCCGAGCTTGCTCGGGACCGCGCGCAGGATCGCGTAGAACGGCAGGAAGTACCATTCCGGCACGATGTGCGCGGGCGTCACGGCGGGGTTCGCCTGGATGTAGTTGTCGGCGTGGCCGAGGAAGTTCGGCTGGTAGAACAGGAACCAGGCGAACAGGATCATGAACACGCAGGTGGCGAACACGTCCTTGATCGTGGCGTAGGGCGTGAACGGCACCGCGTCCTTGCCCGACTTGATCGGGATGCCGGCCGGATTGTTCTGCCCGGTGACGTGCAGGGCCCAGACGTGCAGCACGACCACGCCGGCGATCATCCACGGCAGCAGGTAGTGCAGGGAGAAGAACCGGTTCACGGTCGGGTTGCCCACCGAGTAGCCGCCCCAGAGCAGGGTCTGGATCGTGTCGCCGACCACCGGGATCGCCGCCAGGATGTTGGTGATGACGGTGGCGCCCCAGAAGCTCATCTGGCCCCACGGCAGGGTGTAGCCGAGGAAGGCCGTGGCCATCATCAGCAGGTAGATGACGACGCCGAGGATGTAGAGCACCTCGCGCGGGGCCTTGTACGACCCGTAATAGAGCGCGCGGAACATGTGCACGTAGACGGCCACGAAGAACATCGAGGCGCCGTTGGCGTGCGCATAGCGCAGCAGCCAGCCGTAGTTCACGTCGCGCATGATCTTCTCGACGGAGGTGAAGGCGCCCGTCGCCGAAGGCTCGTAGTGCATCGCCAGCCAGACGCCGGTGATGATCTGGATCCCCAGGAAGGCGGCGAGGATCGCCCCGAAGGTCCAGAAGTAGTTGAGGTTCCGGGGAACCGGGTAGGCGATGAACGAGGAGTGCACCAGCCCGGCGATAGGCAGGCGCGCCTCGAACCATTTGGCCACGCGGCTCTTGGGGACGTAGGTGCTGGCAGTTCCGCTCATGCTCGCGTCCTCCTCACGCCGCTTCCTTGCCGCCCTCGCCGATCCGGATCTTGGTGTCCGTCTCGAAGGCGTAGGGCGGGATCGGCAGATTGATGGGAGCCGGTCCGTGACGGACGCGGCCGACCGCGTCGAATTGCGAACCGTGGCACGGGCAGGCCCAGCCCTCGAAATTGCCCTGGTGGCCGATCGGCACGCAGCCGAGATGCGTGCAGTTGCCGTAGACGACGAGCCACTGGTCGTGGCCGTTCTTGACGCGCGTCGTGAAGGCGGCGGGATCGATCATCGCGGAGAGCGGGACCGCCTTCATGTCGCCCACCTCTTTCTCGGTGAGCTTGCGCACGAAGATCAGCTTGCCGCGCCAGAAGACGTTGACGATCTGACCATCCTGGATCGGCGTCAGATCGACCTCGATCGGCGCTCCGGCGGCGATCGTCTCGGCATCGGGTGCCATGGACGAGATCAGCGGCCAGACCGCGGCTGCGGCGCCCACCGCCAGCCCGGCGCCGGTGGCCAGGAACAAGAAATCGCGACGGCTGCCCTCAGGCCCGGAGGCCGCGGGAGCGGCGGCAGATGTGTTCGCCAAGGTTCGGAACTCCATGCGTCGGCGTAAGGGCCGCAGGCGCCCTGCCCTGATATCCCGGTCCAGCCAGGATCAAAGCATTATCGTTCTAATCCCGGCAATGAGACCGTCTGCCGCCCCGGAGTCAAGCGGCGGTTTGCAGCGCAGCGAGAAAGTCCGGCCACGTTTGTCGTGTTATGTTGCCGGCTGCCGCTCCGCTACGCGACGGCGCTGTCGTAGCGTGCCGTTCCGTCGTCCAGGAAGCCGCCCGACTGGCGCGACCACAGGCCCGCGTAGACGCCGCCGCGGGCGACGAGTTCGGCATGCGTGCCCTCCTCGATGATCCGCCCGCTCTCGATCACCACCAGGCGGTCGAGGGCCGCGATCGTCGACAGGCGGTGGGCGATGGCCAGAACCGTCTTGCCGGCCATCAGCGTGTCGAGGGAGTCCTGGATCGCCGCCTCGACCTGGCTGTCGAGGGCCGAGGTCGCCTCGTCCAGGATGAGGATCGGCGCGTCCTTGAGCATGACGCGGGCGATGGCGATGCGCTGGCGCTGCCCGCCGGACAGCTTGACCCCGCGCTCGCCGACCTGGGCGTCGTAGCCCCGGCGGCCCTTGTGATCGACGAGGTCGGCGATGAACCCGTCGGCATGCGCCAGCCGGGCGGCGTGCTCGATCTCCGCCTGGCTGGCGCCGGGCCGCCCATAGGCGATGTTGTCGCGGATCGACCGGTGCAGCAACGACGTGTCCTGGCTGACCATCGCGATGGCCTCGCGCAGAGATTGCTGCGTCACGCGGGCGATGTCCTGCCCGTCCACCAGAATCCGCCCGCTCTCCACGTCGTAGAGCCGCAGGAGCAGCCCCGCGAGGGTCGACTTTCCCGCCCCGCTCACGCCCACCAAGCCGACCTTCTCGCCGGGGTGGATGGTCAGCGAGAAATCCTCGATGACGGTGGCGTCGCCGCGGCCGTAATGGAAGCCGACATTCTCGAAGCGGATCTCGCCGCCGGTGACGACGAGGTCGCGGGCGTCCGGGGCGTCGACCAGCGCGTGGGGCCGCGCCATGGTCTGCATGCTCTCCTGCACGACGCCGACATTCTCGAAGACACCGCGCACGGTCTGCATCACCCAGCCCGACATGGCGATGAGGCGCAGCACCAGGGCGAGACCCGCCGAGGCCTCGCCGGTAGTCATCCCGCCGCTGTGCCAGAGCACAAGGCACGCCGCCCCGGTCGCGATGAGGAGCGTGCTGTTGAGCAGGCCGAGCAGGCTGGTGGTCAGGGTCACCAGCCGGAACTGGTGCAGGTAGGCCACGGTGTGGAGCTCGACCGCGTCACGCACCGCCGCCCGCTCCTCGCGGTCGCGGGCGAAGAGCTTCACGGTGAGGATGTTGGTGTAGCTGTCGACGATCCGGCCGATCAGCGTCGAGCGCGTATCGGCGGTGCGGTGCGACCGGGTCCGGGCCCGGGGGACGAACCACGTGGTCAGGGCCGCATAGGCGGCGATCCAGAGGATCACCGGAAGGACGAGCCAGGGGGAGATCGAGCTGAACAGCCCGACCGCCGTCACCGCGTAGATCGCCACGTAGAGCAGCGTGTCGATGAACACGACGGCGAGTTCCCGAACCGCCGGTCCCACCTGCACGACGCGGTTGGCGAGTCGGCCCGAGAAGTCGCCCTGGAAGTACGAGAGGGCGTGGCCGAGGGTGTAGAGATGCGCCCGCCAGCGGATCTGGTTGGTGGATTGCGGCACCACGAGCTGGTTCGACAGAACCTCGTGGCCCCAGATCGACAGGGGCCGCACCACGGCGATGAGCAGGACGGCGAGACCCAATCCGAGCGCGTGGTCGGACAGGACCGTCGCCCGATCGGCCGTGCCGAGCAGGTCGATGAACCAGCGCATGACGAGGTAGAGCGAGGCCTCGACCGTGCCGGCGATCACCGCGATGACGAACAGCGCCGCGAGGGCGCCCCGGATGGGACGCAGGTAGAACCAGGCGAAGCCGGTGACCGACCGCGGCGGCATCCGCGTTTCATCGAAGGGCGCGAACGGGTCGACGCGGCGCTCGAGCCAATCGAGGAACATGCTTCCGGGGGCGTGACGCTGCGGGAGCCCCTCATGTAAGCGCGGTCCGCCGCGTGCCAACCGTGCGGGTTGGTCGCGGCGCCGCGCCGCCTCAGCGGTTCAGGGCCAGCGCGGCGCCCGACTTGGTCAGCGCGCCTTCCAGCCCGCCGCCGCCCTGGCGCAGCCGCGCCGCCACCGCGCCGCCCGGCTGGTAGAGGTAGACCTCGCCGTCGCGGAAGTCCCAGGCCGAGACCCGGGCGAGATCCTTGTTGGCGCAACCCGAAGCCGTGGCCTTGTAGAGATCGAGGGCCGGCGCGCTGGACAGCGTGACCTTGCAGTTCGCGCCGGTGGCGTCCCGGGCGTCCCAGCTTCCGACCACGGAGGCGCGCCCGCTCGTGACCACTGGCGGCGGCGGTGCGGGGGGCGCCCCAGGTTCAGGGATGACGGTCGGCGCCGCGGGCTGAAGGGCGGCCTGCGGGCCGGGCGGGGGTGCGTCCGGGCTCGCCGCGACCCCCGGCGGGGGCGCGAGCGGCGCGGCCGTCACCGTGCCCGACGGCATGGCCGGGACCGCCTCCAGGCCCGCCTGCGACGGGGCGCGGGTGCGCGGTCCATCCAGGCGGCTCGAAGCGCAGGCACCGAGGCTGGCGCCCAGGCAGAGAACGGCGAAGGTCGACAGGCTCTGGCGCAGCATCGGTCCACTTCGGGTCAGGCTTGGAGGCGCGCACGGCGGCGCTTCTCCCCTGACTCGGTGCCAAATGCGCTGACCGCAAGGCGGCCTTCCCGGCCGCGGGCCAGTCCGCTGCGGAGAGGCGGCCTTTTCGGGGCAGTGTGGCCGGCAGGCCTCACCGCCCTGCAATCAGAGCGTGCGCTCGACCATCATCTTCTTGATTTCGGCGATAGCCTTGGCGGGGTTCAGGCTCTTCGGGCAGGTGTTGGCGCAGTTCATGATCGTGTGGCAGCGGTAGAGCCGGAACGGGTCGTGCAGCCCGTCGAGCCGGTGGCCGGTATTCTCGTCCCGCGAATCGATCAGCCAGCGATAGGCCTGGAGCAAAGCCGCCGGGCCGAGGAACTTGTCACCGTTCCACCAGTAGCTCGGGCAGGAGGTGCTGCAGCAGGCGCACAGGATGCACTCGTAGAGCCCGTCGAGCCGCGCGCGGTCCTCCGGCGTCTGGCGCCACTCCTTCTCGGGGGCGGGCGTCTCGGTCTGCAGCCAGGGCTCGATCGCCGCGTGCTGGGCGTAGAAGTTGGTCAGATCCGGCACGAGGTCCTTCAGGACCGGCATGTGCGGCAGCGGGTAGATCCGGATCGCGCCGTCCTTGTCCTTGCGGGTCATGACCGGCAGGGCGTTGTCGGGGCTCTTGCACTCCTCGATCCCCATCGTGCAGGCGAGCGCGTTCTGGCCCTCGATGTTCATCGCGCAGGAGCCGCAGATGCCCTCGCGGCAGGAGCGGCGGAAGACCAGGGTCGAATCGACCTTGTTCTTGATCCACAGCAGCGCGTCGAGGACCATCGGGCCGCAATCGTCGCGGTCGACCTGGTAGGTGTCGATCCGCGGATTGGCCCCGTCATCCGGGTTCCAGCGGTAGATCTTGAAGGTCTGCAGGGTCTTGGCGCCCGGAGGGGCCGGCCAGGACTTCCCCTGCGTGATCTGGGAGTTCTTCGGAAGGTTGAACTGGGCCATGGTTCTCGACGGCTTCCGCTAGGGCAGAGTGCGGCGACCGCGGAGGCGAGGCTCCGCAGCCACACGCATTGCGCAGAGTTTCAAATCAGTACACGCGCGCCTTCGGCTCGATGTACTGGATCTCGTTCGACATCGTGTAGGTGTGCACCGGCCGGTAATCGATGTTCACCTGATGCTGACCTTCGTCGAGCCAGGAGAGGGTGTGCTTCATCCACTCCTTGTCGTCGCGGTCCGGGAAGTCCTCGCGGGCATGGGCGCCGCGGGATTCCTTGCGGTTGGCGGCCGATTCCATGGTCACGACCGCCTGGCCGATCAGGTTGTCGAATTCCAGGGTCTCCAGGAGGTCGGTGTTCCAGACCAGCGACCGGTCGGTGACCCGCACGTCGGCGGCGGCGTTCCAGACCTTGTGGATCAGGGCCTTGCCCTCCTCCAGTACCTCGCCGGTGCGGAACACGGCGCAGTTGTTCTGCATGGTCTTCTGCATCTCGGCGCGCAGCTCCGCGGTGGGCGTGGAGCCGTTGGCGTTGCGGAACCGGTCGAGACGCTCCAGCGCCTTGTCGGTGGCGCCCTTCGGCAGTTCCATGGGCCGGCCGTTCGGCTCGACGATCTCGGCGCAGCGCTTGCCGGCGGCGCGCCCGAACACGACGAGGTCGATCAGCGAGTTCGAGCCGAGGCGGTTGGCGCCGTGGACGGAGACGCAGGCTGCCTCGCCGATCGCCATCAGGCCCGGCACCACCGTGTCGGGGTTCCCGTCGCGCAGCGTCAGCACCTCGCCGTGATAGTTCGTGGGGATGCCGCCCATGTTGTAGTGGACGGTCGGGATGACCGGGATCGGCTCCTTGGTCACGTCGACGCCCGCGAAGATCCGCGCCGATTCCGAGATGCCCGGCAGGCGCTCGTGCAGGATCTTCGGGTCCAGGTGGTCGAGGTGCAGGTAGATGTGGTCCTTGTTCTTGCCGACGCCGCGGCCGTCGCGGATCTCCATGGTCATGGAGCGCGAGACCACGTCGCGCGAGGCGAGGTCCTTGGCCGAGGGGGCGTAGCGCTCCATGAAGCGCTCGCCCTCGGAGTTCGTCAGGTAGCCGCCCTCGCCGCGGGAGCCCTCGGTGATGAGGCAGCCCGCGCCGTAGATGCCGGTCGGGTGGAACTGCACGAACTCCATGTCCTGAAGCGGCAGGCCGGCGCGCAGCACCATGGCGTTGCCGTCGCCCGTGCAGGTATGGGCGGAGGTCGCCGAGAAATAGGCGCGCCCGTAGCCGCCGGTCGCCAGGATGGTCATCTGGGCGCGGAAGCGGTGGATCTCGCCGGTGGCCTGGTCCAGGGCGATGACGCCCCGGCAGCGGCCCTCGTCATCCATGATCAGGTCGAGGGCGAAGTACTCGATGAAGAAGTCGGTCTGGTTCTTCACCGCCTGCCCGTAGAGGGTGTGCAGCATGGCGTGGCCGGTGCGGTCGGCCGCCGCGCAGGTGCGCTGGGCGGTGCCCTTGCCGTAATCGGTGGTCATGCCGCCGAACGGGCGCTGGTAGATCTTGCCCTCCTCCGTGCGGGAGAACGGCACGCCCCAATGCTCCAGCTCGTAGACGGCGGCCGGCGCGTTGCGCACGAGGTACTCGATCGCGTCCTGGTCGCCGAGCCAGTCCGACCCCTTCACGGTGTCGTACATGTGCCAGCGCCAATCGTCCGGACCCATATTGCCGAGCGAGGCCGAGATGCCGCCCTGCGCCGCCACGGTATGCGAGCGGGTAGGGAACACCTTGGTGATGCAGGCGGTGCGCAGGCCGGCTTCTGAGCAGCCCACGGTCGCCCGCAGGCCCGCGCCGCCCGCGCCGACGATCACCACGTCGAAGGCGTGATCGTGGATGGTGTAGGCAGGCCCGCTGCCGTTGGTGCCGTTGGCGGCCATGTTCGGCTCCTCGAGATTCGTGATGGCGGGGTTCAGGCCGGCTGTCCGAAGCCGATGCGCACCACCGCGTACAGGCAGGCCACGGCGACAAGGACCGCGTAGACATTGTTGGCGAACACGGCGGCGATCTTGGTCGCCTGCGCGTGAACGTAATCCTCAATGATCACCTGCATGCCGATGCGCATGTGGAGTGTCACGGACAGAAACGCCAGGATCAGGATGATCGAGACGAAAGGATTGGCGATCACCTGGACTGCGCCCGCGTAGTCGCGGCCGGCCATCCGGGCGATGATCACCACAAAGGACAGCATCAGCACGATGTTGGTCACTGCGGTGATTCGCTGCAGCCACCAATGGCCAACGCCGTGATGGGCGACCCCCAGGCCTCGGACGCGTGCGCGCGGGGTGCGGATCGAGACGCGGGTGTCCTGGCGGACCTGTTCCTTTGCCATGCCGGCCTCCTCAGCGGACCAGAAGGGCGACCGCCCAGATGACGAGGGTGAGCACCACCGACCCGATCAGGGTCAGGCGGGACATAGCGAGGCGCTTCTCCCGGTCGAACCCGATGCCGGAATCCCAGGCGAGGTGGCGGATGCCGCCGAGCATGTGGTGCATCAGGATCCAGGTGTAGACGAACAGGATCAGCCGGCCGATCAGCGAGCCGAAGAATCCGGCCACGTAAGAATAGGCGACCGGCCCGGAAGCGAGTGCGACAAGCCAGATTGCCACCAGCGCAGTCCCGCCATAGAGGGCCGTGCCGGTGATGCGGTGGAACACCGACATCGCCATGGTCCAGGTCCAGCGATAGATCTGGAGATGTGGCGACATGGGCTGTGCCACTGTCGGGCGCGCGGTGGGTGCCATCGGGTTGAAGCCTCGCAGCTGCGAACTGGACCGTCTCTAATTTGGTAGCGCTAGTGGCAGCGGGAGCAAGCCGCAATGCGTCATGCTGCAACGCAATGTGCCACGCCGGGCGACACTACTCGGATTCTGTCACTTCAGGGCCCCCAGCAGCCGCCACCACGCATAATCGAGCGGTCCCGCCACAAGCAGCGACGTCAGGCCGAAGCTGAAAGTCAGCCGTGTCGCATCCCGGAGCCGGACGCCGCCGAGTTCGCTGGCGAACACGATCGGAGGCGCCTGATAGGGGAAGAACAAGGTCGAGTAGCCGATCACCTGCAGCGAGACGACCGCCAGTGGTGACAGGCCACTGGCCTCCGTCATCTCGCCCGCCAGCGCCGTATAGAGGGCCGGCGCGCCGTTGGCGGTGACGAGGAGCGTCAGGACCGTGCCGAGCCCGGTGAGAACCGCGAAGTTCTGCACCTGTGCGCCCGGCTCGAGCGGCGCGATCGTCAGCAGCAGGTGGCCGAGGCGCGCGCCCAGACCCGTCTCGTTGACGAGGGCCACGAGGCCGAGCAGCGCCGCGATGTAGAAGCAGGTGCGCAGATTGACCTGCTGGAAGGCTTCCGGCGGGAGCACGCCGACCCGCGGCAGCAGGCAGACCACGGCGGCCGCCAATCCGACCCAGGCCGGCGCGAGGCCGTGCAGGCTGTCAGTCATCCACAGCGCCAGGGTGCAGAGGAGGATCGTCGCGAGGCGACGCTCGGCGCCCGAGATCGGCGGCAGGGGCGGCAGCACCGGCGCCCCCCGGGAGAGCCGGTCCGGGAACAGCCGGACGATCAGCGCGACCAGGATCACGCCCTTCACCACGGCCAGCACCGGCGCGTGCAGGAGAAAATAGGACAGGTAGGACAGGTGCAGGCCGAGCAGGCGCTCCGCCGAGCCCGCCATCACGAGGTTCGGCACGTTGGCGGGCAGAATCGCGGCCGACAGGATCGGAGTCGCCACGCCCACCGCCAGGACCGCGCCGGTTCGCCCGGGGCGGCCGAGGGTGAGTCCGAAGGCGTCGCACAGCGCCAGGGTCACCGGGATCATCAGCGCGATCCGCCCGAGATTCGACGGCATGACGAAGGCGATGAGGAAGCTCAGCGCCACCAGCCCGGCGATGAAATGCGCATAGGAATCCGAGAGGCGCAGCGCGAGCGCCCGGGCCATCCGGGCACCGAGCCCCGTCCGGGTCATGCCCTGTCCCACCACCATGCCGGACAGGACGAGCCAGAACGCCGAGGCCGAGAAGCCGGAAAAGACCGTCCCGGCGCTGCCGAGCCGGAGGAGCATCGCGAGCCCGAAGAAGGCAAGCGCCGTCACAATCTCGGGCAGCAGGGCCGTCGCCCAGAGGGCCATGCAGAGGACGAGCAGAGCCGCCGTCGCCGGAACAACCGCCACCCCGCTCACCCGATCCTCCGCGCCGCCATACCCGAGGGAAGCGGTATCCTGGCCGCTTTGGAACGGTTCGCAATTCGGGAGTTCTTGACCGAGCCTTCGCCAATGACGAAGGGAGTGGCCCGGCCTCCCCTGGGCGCCGCCCGCCGCGAGGCCGCCGATCGCTCAAGGTCGAGCATCAAAGGCCGGGCCGCAGGGCGGCCGGGCCTGAGATCCCGAAGGGGCGTGTGATCGGGCGGATGGCTCAGTAGCCGTAGCCGTAAGAGCCGCAATAGGTGGGATCGTAGGCGCCGTAGCCGTAATCGTAGCTGCAGCTGTCGTCGTAGCCGAGGCCACCCAGGCCGTAGCCGACCCCGAGACCGAGGCCCACCCCGGCGAGGCCGTAGCCGATGCCGCGCCCGTAGCCCCGCCCGTATCCGTGACCGTAGCCCCGCCCGGCGAAGCCGCGGCCGACGACGCCCCGTTGCCCGACCACGCCGACCCGGGCAGCGTTGTTGAAGCCGCCGGTCCGGAAGCCGCCTGCGCGCAGACCGCCGACGCCGGCACCCGTCACGCCGGTTCCGCCGAAGCCGGCGCCGCGGAAGCCGCCGACCCCGCCGCCAAGACCCCCGGCCCGCACACCGCCGAGTCCGCCGCGGAAGCCACCGCCTCCGAGCCCGCCGCTCCGCTCGTGGGCGCGGCCATGTGCCTCAGCCAGACAATCCTAGGCGGGGCTTTTGG